>CBFGWV010000078.1:0-16732 GCA_965652545.1 uncultured Candidatus Competibacteraceae bacterium
CCGCCGGCCGCTTTGGCGGCCAGGTAGCTGCCGACGGCGGCGACCAGCGAACCCAGGTGCAACGGGCCGGTGGGGGAGGGGGCGAAGCGGCCGACGACGGCGCGCTGCCCGCCCGGCGGGCTTACTTGCCGTGCTGCTTCTCGCGGATCTCTTCCAGGGTCTTGCAATCGATGCACAGGGTTGCCGTGGGCCGGGCCTCGAGGCGGCGGATGCCGATTTCGGCACCGCAGCTCTCGCAGTAGCCGAAGTCGTCATTGTCCAGGCGAACCAGGGCTTCGTCGATCTTGCGGATGAGTTTGCGCTCGCGGTCGCGGGTGCGCAGCTCCAGTGAAAACTCCTCTTCCTGCGTGGCCCGGTCGTTCGGGTCCGGGTGGTTGGCGGAGTCGTCCTGCATATGGTGCAGGGTGCGATCGACCTCTTGCATGAGATCTTGCCGCCAGGCCCGCAGCAGCGCGCGAAAGTGCTCGCGCTGATCGGCGTTCATGTACTCTTCGCCGGCTTGTGGCTGGTAGGGCGCAATCTCTCGTTGTCGGACCGATTCGTCGCCTGTTGTCATCATCGTGCTCTCCCCGGTGTATCGGTTCCCCGGTCGGGTTGCGGTCGACGACTCTTATTAGGGCCGCGGGCACCGACTCGAAACCGACTTTGACCGACCTTTGTTTTGTATGTGATAACTAGGGCGAAGTCCAATAAGACCACCGTGCCTTGTCGCCAAACACCACTACAACGGATGCCAAACGTGGCTAGATCTGCGGCCCTTCTCGTCGCCCTTGCCGTGCTCTGGATGTTGCTCTCGGGGTACTTCAAGCCGCTGCTGCTGGGGCTCGGGGTGGCCTCTTGCGTGGGCGTGACCTGGTTGTCCGCCCGCTTGCGCGTGGTCGACCGCGAGGGCTTCGCGATGGAGTGGCTGCTGCCGCTGCTGCGTTACCTGCCCTGGCTGTTGTGGCAGATCGTGCTCAGCAACATCGATGTGGCGCGGCGGATCCTCGCCCGCCAGCCGGCCATTTCGCCGACCATGGTCACGGTCACGCCGCAGCAGCGTACGGATCTGGGCCGGGTGATGTTCGCCAACTCGATCACGCTCACCCCGGGGACGCTGTCCATCCTGGTGGATGAAAACCGCATCCTGGTGCACGCTCTGTCACGCTCCGGTGGGGAGGACTTGCTCGAAGGGGCCATGAACCGTCGCGTCGCCGCAATGGAAGCGTCCAGCCTGCCGCGGGTGTCGGGCTGATGTTCGCCACGGCGATGGTCGCGGTGCTGGTCTCGATGCTGCTGGCCCTGGCCCGCGCGCTGCTGGGGCCCACCATCTACGACCGCATTCTTGCAGTGAACGTCTTCGGCACGTTGACGGTGTTGTTCATCGCGGTGCTGGGGTTTCTCATGGGGCGGCCGGAGTTTCTCGACGTGGCCTTGCTGTATGCGCTGATCAACTTCATCGCTGTGGTGGTGGTGCTGAAGTTCATCCGCTACCGCGACCTCGGCGCGTTGGATAACGAGTGACGGGGCACGGCGACCGATGAGCGTACTTCTCGACCTGCTGTCCTGGATCGCGCTGGCCACCGGCGGTGCATTCCTGTTGATCAGCGCCATCGGCCTGATGCGCCTGCCGGATTTCTACACCCGCACCCACGCCGCCAGCATTACCGACACCCTCGGGGCGGGCCTGGTGTTGTTTGGCCTGATGCTGCAAGCCGGTTGGACCCTGGTGTTGGTGAAATTGGTCCTGATCTTCGCCTTCATCATCGTCACCACCCCGACCGCGGCCCACGCGCTGGGCAAGGCGGCGATCACCGACGGGCTGGAGCCCAAAGGCGCAGGCACCCTGGAACCGAACCCACCCAAGCCTGAGGAGACGCCGTCATCGACCTCCTGATCAATGCGTTTCTGCTGGGGCTGCTCGCCGTCACGGCCATTGCGCTGGTCACGCTGAAGGACCTGCTGGCGGTGATCATGCTCTCTGGCATCTACAGCCTGCTGTCCGCGGCTTTGTTCATGGTGCTGGATGCCGTCGACGTGGCCTTTACCGAGGCGGCCGTAGGCGCGGGTATCTCCACGGTGTTCACGCTCGGGGCGCTGCTGCTGACCAAAACCCGCTTCGAAGGGGCGTCGCAACACCGCCCCTGGTTGCCGTTGACCGTGGTCGTGGTCACCGGCGCTACGCTGATCTACGGCGTCTCCGACCTGCCGCCGGTGGGCCGTGCCGACAACCCCGTCCACCAGCACGTGGCCCCGCGCTACATCCAGGACTCGCCGGAAGAGGTGGGCATTCCCAACATGGTGACCTCCGTTCTGGCCAGCTACCGGGGCTTCGACACCCTGGGCGAGGTGGCCGTGGTGTTCACCGCGGCCTTGGGCGTGGTGCTGTTGCTGGGGCGGGTGCGGCCGACCCGACGCACGGGCAAGGACGTGGGGGCGCCAGAGGCATGATCGGCCACCTCGTCCTGCGGATCATCGCCAAACTGCTGATCCCCTTCATCCTGCTGTTCGGGTTGTATGTCCAGTTTCATGGCGAGTATGGCGCCGGAGGCGGGTTTCAGGCCGGGGTCATCATCGCCAGCGGCGTGATTCTCTACACCTTGATCATGGGGTTGGACGCGGCCATGGCCGTGTGCCCGCCGTGGCTGTTGCGGGTGATGGCCGCCAGCGGTGTGCTGCTCTATGCCGGCGTCGGAGTGTTGGCGATGTTGCGCGGGGGAGAGTTTCTCAACTACAGCGTGCTGGCCGAGGACCCGGTCCACGGTCAGCACATGGGTATTCTGTTCATCGAGCTGGGAGTGGGGCTGACGGTGGCTACCGCCATGATCACCATTTTCTTCGTCTTCGCCGCACGCTCCAGGGTGGACGCGTGAGCGATCTGGGGCAATACAACTACTGGGTCGTCATCGTGCTCATGATGATCGGCTTCTATGCGGTCATCGCCAGCGGCAACCTGGTCAAGAAGCTGGTCGGGCTGGGACTGTTCCAGACCTCGGTGTTCATCCTCTACATCAGCCTTGGGAAGGTCGAAGGCGGCTCCCCGCCGATCGAAGCCCCCGGCATAGCGCTGTACTCCAACCCGCTGCCGCATGTGCTGATTCTCACGGCCATCGTCGTCGGCGTCGCCACCCTGGCACTGGGGCTGTCGCTGGTGGTTCGCATCAAGGAAGCCTACGGCACCATCGAAGAAGACGAGATTCACCGGCAGGATACCGACGAATGATTGCGGAGAACCTCCCCGCGTTGCAGGTCGTCCTGCCGCTGATCGCCGCGCCCTTGTGCGCCATCGTCCACCGCGGCCGGCCCACCTGGGCGCTGGCGCTGGCCGTCTCTATCGCCTGTACGCTGATCGCTGCGGTGCTGCTCAAGACCGCCTGGACCGACGGCACCTGGAGCTACTGGATGGGCGGTTGGGCGCCGCCCTGGGGCATCGAGTACCGCATCGATGTCCTCAATGCCTTCGTGCTGTTGCTCGTCTCGGCCATGGCGGTGCTGACGCTGCTGTTCGGCTTGCCCAACGTCGAGCAGGAGATCGAGCCGCAGCGCCAGGGCTTGTTCTACGGCGCGTTCATGCTGTGCCTGACCGGGTTGCTGGGTATCGCGGCGACGGCCGATGCCTTCAACGTCTTCGTGTTCCTGGAGATCTCCTCCCTGGCCACCTATACGCTGATCAGCCTGGGCCGGGACCGGCGGGCGCTCACGGCGGCGTATCAGTACCTGATCATGGGCACCATCGGTGCCACGTTCTTCCTCATCGGCGTCGGCCTGCTCTATGCCCTCACCGGGACTTTGAACATGGCCGACCTGGCCGAACGCCTGCCGCCGGTGCACCAGAGCCGCACGCTGCAAACGGCGCTGGCGTTCATCACCGTGGGTATCAGTCTCAAGCTGGCTTTGTTTCCGCTGCATCTGTGGTTGCCCAACGCGTACACCTATTCGCCCTCGGTGGTGTCGGCGTTTCTGGCGGCCACCGCCACCAAAGTGGCGGTGTATCTGCTGATCCGCTTCCTCTTCACGGTGTTCGGCGGCGATTACGTCTTCGGCGTGATGTCACTGCAATACCTGCTCATTCCGCTGGCACTGGCCGGCGTGTTCGTCTGCTCGTTCGTGGCCATATTCCAGAGCAATATCAAGCGCATGCTGGCCTACTCCAGCGTGGCCCAACTCGGCTACATGATTCTCGGCCTCGGCATGGCTTCCATCACCGGCCTTACGGCGGCGTTATTGCACCTGTTCAACCACGCCTTGATGAAAGGGGCGTTGTTTCTGGCCATCGGGGCGGCGGCGCATCGCATCGGCACGGTGGACCTGCGGCACATGGCCGGCCTGGGCAAGCGAATGCCGCTGACCATGGCCGGCTTCGTCATTGGCGGCCTCAGCCTCATCGGCGTGCCGCTGACGGTGGGCTTCATCAGCAAGTGGTACCTGATCCTCGGTGCCATCGAGCGCGGCTGGTGGTGGCTGGTGGCCTTGCTGGTCGTCTCCTCGCTGCTGGCAGTGATCTACATCTGGCGCGTTGTCGAGGTAGCGTATTTCCGCGACACCGAGTCCGGTAGCGCGCAGCGCGCCGAGGAGGCGCCGGCCATGGTGTTGGTGCCGTTGTGGCTGCTGGCGCTGGCCAACATCTACTTCGGTATCGATACGCGGTTGACGGTGGGTGCAGCCTCGACGGCTGCCGGCCAGTTGCTGGGGATCGCACCATGACCAGCGAAACCCTGGCGCTCCTGACACTCGTCATCCCGTCCATCGGGGCCGTGCTGATCGCCCTGACCGGACGCTATCCCAACCTGCGCGAGACGGTCACTCTGGTGACGGCCATCGCCCTGGCGCTGGTGGTGTACAGCCTGTTGCCGCGGGTGTTGGCCGGCGAGCGTCCGGTGGTGGAGCTCGTCGAATTCCTGCCGGGCCTATCGCTGAAGCTCGCCATCGAACCCCTGGGCATGCTGTTCGCCTGCGTGGCCTCGCTCCTGTGGCCGGTGAACTCGCTCTATTCCATCGGCTACATGCGCGGCAACCGCGAGAAGCACCAGACGCGCTTTTACGTCTGTTTTGCCATCGCCCTGGCCAGTGCCATGGGCATCGCGCTGGCGGGCAACCTGGTTACGCTGTTCGTCGCCTATGAGGTGCTGAGCCTGTCGACCTACCCGCTGGTCACCCACAAGGGCACGCCCGAGGCGGTCAAGGGCGGCCGGACGTACATTGGCCTGTTGTTGGCGACCTCCATCGGTCTGTTTCTCCCGGCGACCATCATCGTCTGGTCATTGACCGGTACGACCGACTTCCAGCCCGGCGGCATCCTGGCGGGCAGCCTGTCCGGGGTGGCGGTCGGTGGCCTGCTGGCCTTGTTCATGTACGGCATCGGCAAGGCCGCTTTGATGCCGGTGCACCGCTGGCTGCCCGCGGCCATGGTCGCGCCCACGCCGGTCAGCGCGCTGTTGCACGCCGTGGCCGTGGTCAAGGCCGGCGTGTTCTGTGTGGTCAAGGTAGTGGTCTACGTCTTCGGCCTGGACTTTCTGGCCGGCGAGCCCAGTGCCCAGTGGCTGTTGTATGCCGCCGGGTTTACCTTGCTGGCGGCGTCGGTCGTCGCCTTGCAGCAGGACAATCTCAAGCGCCGGCTGGCGTACTCCACCGTCAGCCAGCTGTCCTATGTCGTCTTCGCCGCGGCGGTGTTGGCGCCGCTGTCGCTGGTGGGTGCCGCCTTGCACATCGCCGCCCATGCGTTCGGCAAGATCACCTTGTTCTTTGCCGCCGGCTCCATCTACACCGCGGCGCACAAAACCGAGATCAGCCAGTTGGATGGCATCGGCCGGCGCATGCCGTGGACGATGACTGCGTTCGCGATCGGGTCGCTGTCGATGATCGGCCTGCCGCCGGCCGCGGGGTTCGTCAGCAAGTGGTACATGCTCTCCGGTGCGGCCAGCGCCCAGATCTGGCTGGCCGTCGTCGTCATCACCATCAGCACGCTGCTCAACGCCGCGTATTTTCTGCCCATCGTCTACCGGGCGTTCATGCGCCCGGCGGTGGACGACGACGCCGATGGGCACCATGAACCGCACGGCGAGGCGCCCTGGCCCATTGTCGCGGCGCTGACCATCACCGCCGCGCTGACCGTGCTGCTGTTCCTTTTCCCCGCGACCGTGCTGGAGCTGGCAACCCAGATGCTGGAGGTCCCCCGATGAGCGCCCGTTGGCTGACCCAACCGGGGGTCTGGCTCGGCATCGCGCTGGTGTGCGCCGTGCTTACGCTGTTCGTCGACAAGCCGGTGCACTTTGGCTTCGACGGTGTGCCTGGTTTCTATCTGGGCTTGGTGCTGGTCGCCAATGCCTTGCTCATCGTGGCCGCCCGCCTGTTGGGGCCATTGCTGCGGCGGCGGGAGGACGCATGAGCGAGCCGACCAAAACCTGGGCTTGGATTCCAGCGGCGCTGGGTGCCGTTGCCGCCTTGTTCGCGCTGAATGTTCCCCCGTTCATCGTGGTGATCGCCGCAGGGCTGCTGATGACCCGCCTGCCGGCGTATCGGGGCGTGCTTGCGCTGGTATCGCCTGTGCTTGCGCTGGCCCTGATCTGGGGCCTGCCCGATACGGCAGGGTGGCAATGGGCGTACCTGGACTACCATCTCGTGCTGGCGGCGCCGACCGATGCCGCCCGGTTGATGGGCACCGTATTCTGCCTGGCCTTGTTCTGCGGTGGCTGGTTTGCCCTGGCGCAGGCCGGCACGCTGGAGCTGCCGGCCGCCTATGTGTACGCCGGCAGTGCGTTGGGCGTGCTGTTCGCGGGCGATTGGATCAGCGTATTCATCTTCTGGGAAATCATGGCCATTGCCTCCACCCTGGTGATCTGGGCCGGTGGCACCGAGCGCGCTTGGGCGGCCGCGCAGCGCTATATCCTGGTGCACTTGCTAGGTGGCGTGTTGTTCATGGCCGGGCTCGCGGCCCTGCTCAGTGCCGGCGGCGGCATCGCGATCGGGCCGATCGCACTGGAGGGCATCGGCGCCTGGCTGGTGCTGGGCGGGGTGCTGGTCAACGTCGGCGCCCCGCCGCTGTGGGCCTGGGTGTCCGATGCCTATCCCGAAGCCAGTCCCAGTGGGTCGGTGTTCCTCTCGGCGTTCACGACCAAGACGGCCGTCTTCGTGCTGTGGGTAGCGTTTCCGGGTACCGAACTGCTCATCCCCGTCGGCTTGTTCATGATCGTCTACGGCATCGTGTGGGCGGTCATGGAAGACAACGCCCGGCGGGTGCTGGCCTACAGTCTGGTGAGTCAGGTCGGCTACATGGTGACGGCCATCGGCGTCGGCTCGCCGCTGGCCCTGGCCGGTGCGCTGGCCCACGCCTTTGCCCACATCGGCTACAAGGCCTTGCTGTTCATGGCCGTGGGTGCGGCCATCCGTGCCACCGGCGAGGAGCGTCTCTCGCGCATGGGCGGCCTGGCCCGGCAACTGCCCTGGGCCGCCGCCGCCGCACTGGTGGGGGGGCTTGCGCTGGCGGCAACACCGCTGACGGCCGGCTATGTCGCCAAGGTGCTCATTACCGATGCGGTGGCCGAGGCCCATCACACCGTGGCCTGGCTGGTACTGTACGCCGCCTCCGCGGCGGCCATGCTCTATGTGGGGCTGCGCATTCCGTTGAGGGTGTTCTTCGCCGGTCCTGCGCGCGAGGCGGCGCCCTTGGCATCGACCCCGAACGGGCCGATGGTGACGATGATGGCGGTTATCCTGGCCGTGGGGCTGTCGCCGCACCTGCTCTACGGTCTGCTGCCGTTTCCGGTAGATGTCCATCCCTATGGCCTGGGTCATCTGCTGCCGCAGCTGCAGATCCTGGCGTTCTCAGTGGCCATCACGCTGCTGTTCGTCGATCAGCTCGGCGGGTCGGCCGGACGTACCCTGGACCTGGACTGGCTATACCGTCGCCCGGGCTTTGCGTTGCTGCGTGGGTTCGTCGGGTCGATGGGCGCCGTGGGTCGATTGCTGGAGCGCCTGCTCAGCGACCTGGCCTGGGCGCTGGTGCGCTGGCTGTTTCGTCACCACGGGCCGGAAGGCCGGCTGGCTCATACCTGGCCCACCGGCAGCATGGTGCTGTGGGTGAGCGTCATTCTGGTGGCGGCGCTGGTGTTCTATTTTCGCTAGCCTCGGGCGACTGCAAGGCACGCGTCAGCGCATCCTCCAGCGCGGCCGCGGCCGCCGGATGATGCGGCGCAAGGCCCGCCCGGGAGACGTTCTCGGGCGTCAGGGTATTGAACGCCAGGTGCTCGGCACGGAACGCCTCGAAGCGCTCCATTACCCCGTACACCATGCCTTGGACCACATCGTCCGGTGCATCCGCCGTGGTCATCAACCAGGCACGGACGCCGAAGGTCGGAACCGGCTGCGGGATGCGCCAGTACAAACCGCCGGCGATCTCCGTGCGGGTGTAATACGGACGTCCTTCCAGAAGTCGGTCGACACCGGGGCCGAGCACAGGTAGCAACTGCGCATCGCAGGCCGTGGTCGCCTCGAGGATCGCCCGGCTGGGGTGGCCGACGGTGTAGACGATGGCGTCAGCCTCGTCATCGCACAAGGTCTGCACCTGACGGTCGGCTTCGCGCTCCAGCAGGCGGGTAAAGTCCGCCGGCGTCCAGTTCATGGCCTCCATCAGGGCCAGGAACGTCGCATGCTGCCCGGAGCCCGGGTTGCCGATATTCACCCGGTGCCCGGGCAGGTCGGACAGGCCGCGCAACCCCAGCCGTCGCTGCGACACCACGGTGAACGGCTCCCAGTGCAAAGCCAGCACGCTGCGCAAGTCGCGAAACGGTGGCGCACCCTCGAACGGCCCCTGAGCCGTCAAGGCATTGAAGATCTGGTCCGACTGAACGATGCCGAACTGGATCTGATGCTGGCGCAGCGAGCGCAGGTTGTCTATCGAACCGCCCGATACACCGGCCAGGCAACGCACGTTGGCCGAGGCCATGCGCTCGTTGAAACCGCGGCACAGCGCCGCACCGGTGGGGTAGTAGACACCGCTGGAGCCACCGGTACCGATGATCGTCACCCGGTTCTGGGCACCGGCAGACTGGCCCCAGGCTTGACGGACCGACGTCAACGGCAAGGCCAAGGCTGCCGCAAGCAGTGTACGACGTCGTATCCCATGCACAGTCATGTCGATGTCATGCACCATCGGACTGGCGGTTCTGTCGATCAGGGTCGTGTGAACTATAGTGAAGCAACGGTCTGAGCCTCCTTGAACGCTGATGAGATGCCAGACCGTAAGGATAGCGGGCGATGCCTGCCAACAGGGACGGAAGGTCAATAGGCGGCCATAACGCAAACGAATAATCTGCCGATCCAAGCCAAAGTAACCGAAAAGAGGAACAACCTGATGAAGACTTTTGTGTACGCGACGCTGGGTGCAGCCGTCCTCGCCGGCCTGGCCTCAGCTCCGGCCACGGCTGCCGAGGAAAAGTTCATCACCATCGGCACGGGTGGCCAGACCGGCGTGTACTACGTGGTCGGCCAGTCCATCTGCCGTTTGGTCAATCGCGGCTCCAGCGACCACGGCATCAAGTGCAACGCGCCGTCCACCGGCGGTTCGGTCGCCAACCTCAACGCCCTTCGTGCCGGTGAGCAGGACATGGGCGTGGCCCAGTCCGACTGGCAGTTCTACGCCTACGACGGTGCGCCGCAGTTCGAAGGCGGCAAGATGGACAACCTGCGGGCGGTGTTCTCGGTTCACCCCGAACCCTTCACCGTCGTGGCCCGCCGCGACTCCGGCATCACCACCTTTGACGATCTCAAAGGCAAGCGCGTGAACATCGGCAACCCCGGGTCCGGTCAGCGCGGCACCATGGAAGTGCTCATGGAAAAAATGGGCTGGACCATGGACGATTTCGCCCTGGCCTCCGAGCTCAAGGCCGCCGAGCAGGCACAGGCCCTGGGCGACAACAACATCGACGCCATGATCTACACCGTCGGCCATCCCAATGGCTCCATCCAGGAAGCCACTACGGTAGTGGATGCTGTGCTGGTGCCGGTGGAAGGTCCTGTCGTGCAGGAACTGGTCGATGCCAACCCCTACTATGCCGTCGCCACCATACCCGGCGGCATGTACGAGGGCACCGACTCCGACGTCAAGACTTTCGGCGTGCGCGCAACGTTCGTCTCCACCAGCGATGTCGATGAAGAACTGGTCTATCAGGTCGTCAAGGCCGTGTTCGACGACTTCGACCGCTTCAAAAAGCTGCACCCGGCCTTCGAGAACCTGACACCGGAAGAAATGGTCTCCTCCGGCCTGTCCGCACCCTTGCACGACGGCGCAGCCCGTTACTACAGGGAAAAGGGCTGGATCAACTGATCGGCTGATTTTTCAGCTACGTTTGAAGCGGGGGCTTTGGTGACGAAGCCCCCGTTGTGTTGGGCGACGGATATGTGCAACTCGTTTCCCGTTCCGCGACGGACCTGGGTGTAATCGATGACGACAGACGACAACGCCAAGAGCACACCGACAGACGAGGAGATCCAGGAGCTTCTCGCTCAGGACACCGGGGCGCGAGCGCCCACCGGCATGGCCCTGAAAATCATCCTGGGTGTGGCGACCTTCTGGTCGTTGTTTCAATTGTGGATCGCATCGCCACTGCCGTTCCTGTTCCGGATCGGGATCTTCAACAATACGGAAGCCCGCTCGATTCACCTGGCGCTCGCTGTTTTCCTGGCGTTCCTGGCCTATCCGGCGTTCCGTCGCTCGCCGCGTGATCGAATCCCGCTGGGCGACTGGGTCCTGGCGGCCGTCGGTTCGTTCTGTGCGTTGTACATCTTTTTGTTCTATGAGGAGATTTCTACGCGCCCGGGTGCGCCCATCACCCAGGATATCGTCGTCGCCTGTATCGGTATGGCGTTGTTGCTCGAGGCCACACGCCGGGCACTGGGGCCACCGCTGACGATCGTCGCGGCGGTGTTCCTGGTCTACACCTTCGCCGGCCCGTACATGCCGGGGATACTCTCCCACCGTGGCGCATCGCTGGCCGGTGTCGTCAACCACCAGTGGATCACCACCGAGGGTGTGTTCGGTATTGCCTTGGGGGTATCGACCGGCTTCGTTTTCCTCTTCGTACTTTTCGGCGCTTTGCTGGACAAGGCCGGAGCAGGCAATTACTTCATCAAGGTCGCCTTCTCGCTGTTGGGGCATTACCGCGGCGGGCCGGCCAAGGCTGCTGTGGTGGCCTCGGGCCTGACGGGGTTGATTTCCGGCTCCTCCATCGCCAACGTGGTGACCACCGGCACGTTCACCATCCCAATGATGAAGCGGGTCGGGTTTTCGGCCGAGAAGGCCGGAGCGGTCGAGGTCGCCTCGTCGGTGAACGGGCAGATCATGCCACCGGTGATGGGAGCCGCGGCCTTCCTCATGGTGGAGTACGTGGGTATCTCGTACTTCGAGATCATCAAACACGCGTTTCTTCCGGCGGTGATCTCGTACATCGCGCTGATCTACCTGGTGCATCTGGAAGCCATGCGCGCCAACCTGCAAGGGCTGCCGAGCGCCAACCCGCCCAAGCCCTGGGTGCGCAAGATCATCGGCGTCCTCGCAGGCTTCATACTGTTCTGTGCCATCGCGATCGGGGTGTACTACGGCATCGGCTGGCTCAAACCGGTTGCCGGTGATGCGGCAAGCACCATCATCGCCATCGGCTTGGTTGTGGTGTACCTGTGGCTGTTGTGGATCGCCTCGCGCGCACCGGTGCTCGAGATCGACGACCCCAACGCCCCGGTAATCACCTTGCCGCAGACCGGTCCCACGGTGCGGGCCGGGTTCCACTATCTGCTGCCGGTGGTCGTGCTGGTCTGGTGCCTGATGGTCGAGCGGCTCTCGCCGGGGCTGTCGGCCTTCTGGGCGACAGTGCTGATGATCTTCATCCTCATCACTCAGCGACCGATCACGGCGCTGATGCGGGGTACCGGGCAATTGGCCGGTGAGATCGTCGGCGGCCTTCGCGATCTGCACAGTGGCTTGATTGACGGCGCCCGCAACATGATCGGTATCGGTATCGCCACGGCCACCGCCGGCATCATCGTGGGGGCTGTGTCGCAGACCGGGGTCGGGCTGGTGCTGGCCGACCTGGTCGAGATCCTCGCGTTCGGCAATTTGTTCATGATCCTGGTGCTCACCGCCGTACTGAGCCTGATCCTGGGTATGGGCTTGCCGACGACGGCGAACTACATCGTGGTGTCCTCGCTGCTCGCACCGGTGATCGTCACGCTCGGCCAGCAGAATGGTCTGTTGGTCCCCTTGATCGCCGTGCATTTGTTCGTGTTTTACTTCGGCATCATGGCCGATGTGACCCCACCTGTGGGTTTGGCCAGTTTCGCCGCGGCGGCGGTGTCGGGTGGGGACCCCATCCGCACCGGCATTGTGGCGTTTTTCTATAGCCTGCGTACCGCCGCGCTGCCCTTCCTGTTCATCTTCAATACCGATCTGCTGCTCATCAACGTGGATTTCGCCCACGGCTTGCTGATCTTCGTGGTGGCGACCATCGCCATGTTGATCTTCGCAGCCGCCAGCATGGGCTATTTCCTGACCCGCAGCCGGCTGTGGGAGTCTGGGCTTCTGTTGCTGGTCGCTTTTACCCTGTTCCGGCCCGGGTTCTGGATGGACATGCTCTTCCCGCCCTATGAGGATGCTCCACCGGTCGAACTGGCCGCCGCGGTGCAGGGTTTGGCGCCGGGCGATGAATTGAGGTTGTGGATCAGCGGCATCGACGATATCGGCAACCCCCGGGACTTCGTCGTGCTGTTCCCGGTCGGCGAGGGCGAGACTGGCCAGGAGCGCCTGGAAGCGAGCGGCCTTGAGGTGATCGAGGACGACGGCAAGATGATGATCGACATGGTGGGCTTCGGGTCGCCGGCCGCACAGTTGGGGCTGGATTTCGACCAGGAGATCACCGGGGTCCGCGTTCCCGCGGACACGCCGCCCAAAGAGTTGATGTGGATTCCCGCCCTCGCCGTATTCGCGGCCATCGTGATGCTCCAACTCAGGCGACGGGAGCGTGAGGGCGCTCCATCGCCTGTACCGGTGTAAGGGAGGGTAGGGCCATGTTCAAATCCATTCTATTGCCTATCGATCTGAACGATCAGAGTTCATGGGACAAGGCGCTGTCGGTCGCGTTGGCACAGTGCAAGACCAGCGGCGGCAAGCTGCACCTCATAACGGTGCTGCCGGACTTCGGCGTCTCGCTGGTGGGCTCGTTCTTTCCCGCGGGTTACGAAACCAAGGCACGCGAGGCGACGAAGCAGAAGCTGCAGTCGTTCATGCGTGAGCATGTACCCAGCGAATATGCCGGACATGTGCTGATCTCCGACGGGACGGTCTATGAGGAGATTCTGAAAACCATCCGCGCGGTCGATGCCGACCTGGTGGTGATGGCCGCGCACCGGCCGGATTTGAAGGACTTCCTACTCGGCCCGAATGCCGCGCGTGTCGTACGCCACGCCAAGGTGTCGGTGATGGTGGTGCGCTGATCACTATGCCTGCGGCCGAACCGGTACGGTTCGGCCGCGGCTGGTAGCCCTCTGTCAATCGGCCCGTGTTGCCGTCCGCAGTCGCCACAGGCTCAGCATCGCCAGCAGCAATCCGGCCAACAGCAGGGCCAGATTGGACTGCGTGGGAATGGCCGCAACCGGCACCTCGGTCGTCACGACGAATTCGGTTGCATCATCGCCGCCACCGGCCGATGGGTCGTCGGTGGGTACGGTCGTCTCGTTGGTGCCGTCATTGTTGGCATCGAAAGATACCGTTCCCTGGTTGGTGATCGTCTGGCCGAGGGTACCGCTTTGCACCGTCGCCGGGATGGTGATGATCACCTGACCGCCCGCGGGAATCGAACCGTTCCACGTCACCGGATTGACCCCGCCCGCGGAAATGGTCCCTGAGCTTGCGCTTGGTGTGCCCACCACGAGGCCCGCCGGCAGGGTATCGGTAAACTCATCGCCTGGATTGTCCGTCTGGTCGCCCGCTCCGTTGTTGGTCAATGTGATCGTGTAGACCACCGTGCCACCGGCTGGTGGGTTGGTCGGCGCGAATGTCTTGGTCGCGGTGATATCGGGCGTCAGAATGACCGGGGCGTCGCATAGCGCCGGTGTGACGGCCAACGAGTAGGCGCGAATGTTGCCGGTATCGCCTGAGAAGTAATCCTGCGCCTGCAACTGCCAGGTGCCGTTTGGATCGACGCCCTGGAAGCCACTCAACGGGGCGGCCGGCAGGAACGTGCCGGTGAACGGTGCATCGGCCGTTACCACATCTTGGATACGGGTTCCGCCACCTTCATCGTCGAGTACGGTCTGGCAGATGTTGTTGCCACTGCCGTCGATCTGATTGATCACCTGCACACTGGTGCCATCCGGGCTGAGCAGGTCGATCCGCAGGTCATTGACGAAAGTGTGGTCGATGCCGACCGTTGTGGAACCGATCGACGTATTGCAGGCCGTCCCGTCGATCGACAGATTGACGTCTTTGACACCGTCGCTGAGCCCGCTCACGAGCACATCGGCAACGACAGGCGCACCTGGGTTGTTGCCGGTGAGATCCGCGCCATCGGGAATGGCCACCGGCCCGCCTGCGTAGGCGAAGGTCTGCGGCGTTCCTGGCGCTCCGGTAGGGAGTGAGGCGTCAAAGCCCTGCGGGCTGCTGCCGCCGGAATAGGTCACGGCCAGGGTGAAATCGATCGGGGTGCCACAGGCGAGCATACTGTCGACGTTGAAGCTGAATGGCGTCTGGTTGGCGGTCGATGCGGCGACTGCCAGATCGGCGTACGTCGAACTGCCATTGACGATGTTCACGCCCGCCGTCGATGTGCTCAAGGTGGCACTGATCGCGCTGGCATCTGCGCCCCCGACGTTGCTCAGGGGGATCGACAGGCGCCAGGTTTCGTTGGGCTCGATATGGGCGTCGCCATCGCCGATGTACACCGTGGGTACGGCGGCGCCATCGTCCAGATACGCCATCGGCTGGGCGCCTGCGCTTTGCAAGGCTGCCTGGGCCATGATGATGCCGGCACCGGTGTTGCGGTCGACACCGGGCGCTTCGATATCGATGGCCGAATTGATCAGATGCGTACGCACTTCGGCCGGGGTCAGGCTGGGCACGGCCGAGCGGAGCAATGCGGCAATCGCCGCAGCATGGGGGGCGGCGGCCGAGGTGCCGTAGAACGGATCAAACCCCGGTGCCGTCGTCGAAACCCCGTCGGCGGCGGTGATATCGGGTTTTTGGCGCACCGTGCCGCCCGTGCTGGTGCGGTTGCCCGGTGTCAACTCAGCACCCGTCGCGCCATCGAGAATGAGTCGGCGAGGGCCGTCGGAGGTAAAGCTCTCGCTGGCATTGGCGGCCGTGAACAGCCCGGGGAACGGTCCGTCGGGCGAGACGCCGTCCAGCGACGGCCCCGCCGGTGTGGCAGCAACGCTGAACGCTGCTGCCGCGGCGCTGTGTCCCCGCGTGGCGCCGCTGGTTGCCAGGGCGTCGTCAAGTTCGCCGCGAAAGACGATCAGATTGAACATCGGGTCGCTGGAGGTTGCGCCATCGGCGAATTTCGCCACGACGATGCGTTCGCCGCTGAAGGTGCCGCCACCGATGAACTCGATCGGGAAATCGTCACCGCCGATGCCGTCCTGCGTGTCCGTGCTGGCGTCGAAAACCGTCGTCAACGTGTTGTTCATGACGTACAGGTCGTAGTCTGTCGAGGCCAACCCGGTGTTGAGGTCGTAGTGCTCGGCCCAGATCAGTATCGGTGGCGTGTTGCTGTTGCCGAACTCGACCAGGATCGACTGCCCACCATCGCCGAAGTCGTGCACCGGACCGGCCCCGGCCAGCGCCGCCGGCGTCCCGTTGGGGGCGAAGTCCCCCTCCCAGGTTCCCGAGGTTCCATCGTCGGCGTTGCCTTCGTTACCGGCCGAGGAGAAATAGATCACACCGCCAGCCGTCACGGTATTGACCGACTGCGCGACGAGGCCATCCTCGAACGGCGACTCGGCGAGATAGATGATGTCATCGACGATGATGTCGCAACCATCGGCCGCCAGATCGAGAATGTTCTGTGCGAAAGAGGCTTCGCTGGTGATGGCGGTCGCAAAGCCCAGTTCGGCCCCCGGGGCGAGATCGTGGACGATCTCGAGCATCGCCGTGCCTTCGTCACCGCTGCCGGCCTGACCCGGCAGCACGTCGACGGGCGGCAAGTCGCCGGTGGATTGCGCCGTGGCCAGGGAATCCACACCGTCGGACAGCACGCAGACCTTCACGCCGGCCCCGGTGGTGCCGAAGAAGCCGCGCGCCCCCGCGGCGCCATGCGTTGCGTCCCCTTCGGACGTATCGATCTTGCTCGTGACCGCCGGTATGTGTTCACGGATCTTGCGCACGCCTTCGATGGCGGCGAGCGTTTCGAGGTCTTGAAGCCGCATCCGTGCCTGCACGCGGCCGAAGGATTCGTTCTTCGATTCGACGACCGCGTCGAGCCGACTGAGCGCTTCGAGCACAGGCTTGAGGGCAGTCGGGCCGCTGAGGATGATGTCCACCGGTACCCGGCCGTCCGCTTCGGGTTGGATAAAGCGGAAGCTCGTCAGCGCAGCGATTCGTGGATCGCTTCTCTGGTTCTGCAAGGCGTACATCAGCCGCGAGTCGATTCGCTGCTGTGTTTTGCTGAACGAGGCTTTCATCGAACTGAGCACCGCCACTTGTTGCAGGGCGCTGGGTTGGAGCTTGACCGGTTGGGCCAATACGCCGGTCGACAACGTTATTGCCAACCCG
>CBFGWV010000079.1:0-16611 GCA_965652545.1 uncultured Candidatus Competibacteraceae bacterium
TTCCATGCAGATTGAGCCCGGGCATGGTAGCCGCTGATTGCTCGTCCATGCAGCATCCCAGCAACCTGTCCGGCAGGCCGGTTAGTTGAAACGGTGGCTCTTTATGGATTCTGGTCAGGTCACGACAGGAGCTCCCCTCCCCCCTCGCGGGGGAGGGGCCGGGGGAGAGGGGGATAGCTTGCTTTGGCGAAAACCTATGTCGGTGGCCAACCCGACATCCCCCTCTCCCCAACCCCTCTCCCGCCAGGGGAGAGGGGCTTTGTCGCCGACCTGACCGGAATCCATAAAGAGCCAAAACGGTAATTTTTGGCAGTGACGAAAGGAGCAGGATTGGCCTAGGGTTGTCTACGGGTAATGGTTACCCGCACGACTGTCGGTTTAAGGACGAACATTTATGAGAGAACGCTGTAATTTCCTGGTCAGCACCTATCACTCCATCAACTGCTTCGACGACGAAGGCAAGCTTGATTTGCAGGATTTGGACCGGCTGATCACCGCCGCCTTGCGCGACGGCATCATGGACAGCCGCGAGCGCCGCGCACTCGGTCGCATCCTCACCCGCGTCAGTCCGTCAAAACTCAACGCCGACATGCGTGAGCGCTTGGCCGAGCTGCGTACGAAGTACGGCATCTCCGGACTGGGCTAGCGCCTATGGTGTGGGTGGCATCGACGCTTGTCGTGCTGGGCTTGTTCTGCGGCGGCGTGGCGATACTGGTCGTCGCGCTCGATGAGGCGGCGGCCCTTGTGGCTCGATGCCTCGCCAGGCCGATGGTGAAGACCTCGGACCTGGTCATTGGCTTATTCATGCTGGGCGGTACTCTGGAAACGATCGGCTGGTTGATGCTTTTCGCAGTCGATTGATAAGTAAACAAATGTAGGATGGGTATCGCTTCGCTCAACCCATCCTACATTCGTCGCTATACGCCCAGCGGCAGCACGCGGGTTTGTTTCACCTGCCCGAAGGCGAAGCTCGACTCGACCGAGGCAATACCCGGAATCGTCGTCAACGTGCCGCGCACGAACTGCTCAAAACGCTGCAGATCGCCCGTGACGACGCGCAGCAGATAGTCATGGCTGCCGCTCATCAGATAACACTCCATCACCTCGTCCAGCAGTTGAATGCCCTCCTCGAAACGACGGATGACCGCCTCGGTCGGCCGCTCGAGTTTGATGGACACGAATACGTTGATCGGCAGCCCGACTTTCTTCTGATCCACCAGCGCCGCATAGCCGCTGATGATGCCGCGCTCCTCCAGCAGGCGCAGCCGGCGCAGGCAGGGCGAGGGTGACAAGCCGACGCGGTCGGCCAGTTCCTGATTGCTCAGGCGGCCGTTGAGTTGAAGTTCGCGCAGGATTTTTTGGTCGATCCTATCCATGTTGCTTAGCATCATTGGCAGAAACTGCCACGATGCTGCGCTCGAACGACTCAACTTCGCAAGCGTCTGCCAGTCCAACACGGGGAGGATGGTCAGTACCATCCCATCCAAGGAGGACGCCCCCATGACGCAGCCCATCAGCCAGATCAGCCCGCTACGACACTCCACCACGGCGGCCGACCCTGACACCCTGGCCGCCGAGCAGCTCACCCACTTCGGTATCGACGCCGACAGCCCCCAGGGGCAGGCACTGGCGCGCTTGGCCTCCAGCCTGTACACCGCCAACGGTGCCGCCCAGGACGTGGTGCGGGTCACGCTGGAGCACTTGCGCACGCTGGATCGCTCCGACCGCATCGCGTATTTCAATGCCAAGCGCTTTATCTGTTTCCAGCTCGCCAAGATCCTGGATTCGCTGCAAAACCCGCTGCGCGCGACCTACCAGTCCATCACCACGGCGCAGGACGGGTTTGCCTGCAAGGGGCCGTTCCCGCTGTTCGACAATGTCACGGCGTTGTTCTCCGCCACACCGGTGATCGCGCGGACCGCGACCTACCTGTTTGCCTGCTCGGAATGGGTGGAGGATGCCTTCACCGGCCGCGAGCCGCTGCACGAGATCTACTCGCGCCTGCTCAACCCGACCTCGATCAGCCTGGCCAACCATATTGTCGATGTGGAATGCGGCCCCCGCGCCAATGAATACATGGCCTGGAATTTCAACTCCGGCATGGCTGCCATCGACGGGCTTCTGGCCAATCTTCTGGGTGCGCGTGACATCGTCCTGGCCAGCCGCAACGTCTATGGCGGCACCTACCAATTGCTGCACGACTGGTACGGCAAGCGCAGCAACCTGGATGTGGCCGTGGAGTGGTTCGACGGTTATGACGTCACGGCCTTCGAACGGGCGCTCAATGCGGTGGAGACGGCCCACGCCGAGCGGATCGCACAAGGCCGCAAGGTGTACGTGTACCTGGAGTCCCCCTGCAACCCGCATGGCAATGTGCTGGATGTGCCGGCCATCTGCCGTCTGGCGCACGATCGCGGCTGGCTGGTCGTTTGCGACTCCACCGTCGGTACGCCGTTCCTGCATCCGGTACTCAAGCGCGATGCCATCGACGAGCGGCCGGATTTCGTGGTGCATTCCTACACCAAGGACCTGGCCGGCAGTGGTGCCACCACCGCCGGTGTGGTCATCGGGCGCAACGAGCGGATGTTCATGCCCAAGGGCGAGTCCATGACCATTGCCGGCCCCGATGGCAAGCCCCAGACCATCAATTGGGACGAGACGCTGTTCTGGAACGTCTACTACATCAAGGGCGCGTTCCTGGACGCCGACAAGGCGTTCGAGGTGCTCGGCGGCATGAAGACCTTCGAAATGCGTGTGCTGCAAAAGACGGTCAACACCTTGACGCTGGCGCGGGTGCTGGATGCGCATCCGGGTATCAACGTCAACTGCCCCGCGGCCCCGGGCAACCCGAACCACCACCTGATGCAGGCAAACATGTTCCTGGGTCTGCCGGCGGCCTTGTTCACCATCGACTTCGAGGGCGCCAAAGGCCGCGCGCCGGTGGACCGGGCGGTGTTCAAGCGCTTCTACGACAGCCTGGAGCCGGCGGTCGGTTTGCAGGTGTCGCTCGGACAGACCAACACCACCGCCTTGTGTCCGGCGCTGACCAGCCATTCCGAGCTGTCCGCCGCGGCGCTGGAGGAGGCCGGCATCACCGCCACCACAGTGCGTATCGCCGTCGGGTTGGAGGACCCGCGCATCCTCATCGGTCATATGCACCGCATGGCCGCACTGATGATCGACCCTGCGCACCCGGGCTTCAGCGATGGCTTTCCCAGTGGCGAGGCGATCGATCGGATCTACCGCGATACCTATGTCGACGTGCACCGGCGCTTCGTCGAGTCGCGGGTGGACTACGCCGAACTGACCGGCTGACCTGGCGGACATCGCGTCCCTGGGAGCACCGGTTACAAACCGGTGCTCCCATGTGGCGTTACGCGTGTGGTCCGGGCCGCCCCAGCTTGCCGCGCTCGGTCACCAGCACCACGACCAGCGCGGCGACGCCGTACAGCGTGAAGCCGGCGGTGAACGGCACCACCGTGCCGTCGAAGGCCTGGCCGATCAGGAACCCCAGTGCAGCCGAGCCGGTGGTGGAGAAGAACCCCATCATGGACGATGCCGTGCCGGCGATATGCCCCAGCGGCTCCAGCGCCAGCGCGCTGAAGTTTGCGCCGATGAAGCCGAACAGGAATAACGTCACCGTCAGCAAGCCCACGAACACCGGCGTGCTCTCCCCGCCGGCCAGGGCGATCGCCAAGTGCAGGGCGCTGACCGCGGTGAAGCCGATCAGCGCATAGTGCGACAGCGCCCGCATGCCCAGGCGCATCACCAGGCGCGAGTTCGCGAACGCCGCGACCGCCATCGCCCCGGCCGGTATCGAAAACAGCAGGGTGAACCAGCGGCCCACCCCCAGCGCATCGTTGAACACCTGCTGCGCGGAGGTCACGAAACCGAACAAGGCGCCCATGACGATGGCCATGGCCATCATGTAACCGAGGGTCTGACGGGTGGTCAGCGTGGTGCGGTAGTTGCGCAGAATGACCGATGGCGCCAGCCCGCTGCGCCGCTCGACGGGCAAGGTCTCCGGCAGGCGCCAGGCAACCCACCCGAGCACCGCCACCCCGCCCACCACCAGCACGCCGAACACCCAGCGCCACGGTGCGACCAGCAGCACCAGCTGGCCGAGGGTCGGCGCCACGATGGGCACGATCATGAACACCATCATGATCAGCGAAATTACTTTGCCCATGGCACGGCCTTCGTAGCAGTCGCGCACCACGGCCAGCGCGATCACCCGGCTGGCCGACGCCCCCAGGCCCTGGATCACCCGCGCGGCGACCATGGCGCCGAAGCTCGTCGCCGCAGTGGACACCAGGCCGGCGACGATGAACAACACCAGGCCCAGCAACAGCATGGAGCGGCGCCCGAAACGGTCGGACATCGGCCCGTAGATAAGCTGGCCGAAGCCCATGCCCATGAGGTAGCTGACGATCACGGTCTGGCGCTGGTTGTCGTCAGTCAGCGCGAAGGCCGCATCGAGGTGGGGCAGGGCGGGCAGCATCAGGTCGATGGCCAGGGCATTGAGCGCCATCAACGCGGCCATCAAGGCCACGAACTCGGCAAACAGCAAGCCGGGATGGCGCCCGGCCGATGCCGGGTCGAGGTCGCTCATGGTGTGCCTTTGTGTAAACGGATGTTGGAATCGTACGACGGTATGGTGAACACGGCGGCCGCAGAATGGTTCAATCGAGTTAGGCGTTTGACTATAACGACCGCCAATACGGCGGGTGCTGCCATTTGTCGGTCAGCCCCGGCAATGTGAAATACGACCGTGAAAAAAAGTCTGTGCATGACTACGGTATTACCGCGTCATCGCAATTGGGCATCTGGACGCCAAGGAGGTATCCGTGACACGCCAGTGGAACGCCATTCGGGCCCTTGTGGCCACTCTTCCTTTTACCCTCGCCGCCGCGCCGTCGACCGCGCTGGCCGAGACGTTCGACGGCCGCGTCGTCGAGGTCGTGGACGGTACCACCGTCACCATTGACCGCACCACCGGCGGGCGGGTGACCGTCCGCCTGGCGGAAATCGACACCGGCTTGCGTGGCACCCGCGCCCGCGACTGGGTGGACGGGTTGGTGTCTTCCCTGCTCGAGGGCAAGGCGGTGACCGTGCTCACTGAGAAGTCGCCCGACGACGGTGTCGTGCTCGGGCGGGTGTTCGTCGACGATATCGACGTCAGTGCGGAGATGGTCCGCAACGGCTGGGCACGGGTGGGCGGTCGGGTCACCGATCCTGCCCTGTATCAGATGCAGTCGCTGGCCAAGCAGGAGGAGCGCGGCCTGTGGCGGCAGTCCCGCATCGCCGGGGCGCCGGTGCACATGTGGCGTCAGGCGCGGGTCGACTGAGCCGCGGCGCAATACCTCGTAAACCGGCGGCCCCCGGCAGCATGGGCCGCCGCTTTGCGTCTTGGCCAGAGCCTGTCGCACAATGGCGGTACGCAGGCGTACGGTAAACGGTTCCGCAGCCTGTCCCTTCCCTCGATAAGGACCGCTGCGACATGACCGCGCCCACGCATCGCCTGGCCATGGTGTATTCCTGTGCCGGCCATTTCCTCTATCACTACTTCGCGGCCATGTACTTCACCATCGTGCTCTCGCTCGAGCGGCAATGGCCGTATTCCTTCGAGCAGCTCGTCGCCTTGTGGAAGCCGGCAGCCATCGTCATCGGCCTGGCCTCGCTGCCGGCCGGCCGCCTGGCCGACCGCTGGTCCAGCCCCGGCATGATGGTGATCATGTTCATCGGCATGGGGCTTGCGACCGCCGCCTGCGGGCTGACCAGCCAGCCGACGGCCTTGCTGGCGGGGCTCATGGCGCTGGGCTTGTTCGGGGCGATCTACCACCCGGTGGGTATTCCGTGGCTGATCAAGAACACCGATGGCAATACCGGGGTGATGCTGGGGATCAACGGCATTTTCGGCGGTCTTGGCGCGGCCGCCGCCGGTGCCTTGACCGGTGTGTTGATCGCCCTGCTGGGTTGGCGCTGGGCGTTCATTCTGCCGGGGCTGTGCTGTTTCGCGGTGGGTCTGGCCATGCTGATGCATGTGCGCGCCGGGTTGATCGTTGAAGGCGGCAAGCCGCGTGGGGCCAAGCAGGGCGGCGGGCGTGGCCATATCGCGGCCTTCTGCGCGCTGCTGCTGCCGATGTTCGCCATCGGCTTGATCTACAACGCCACCCAGGCGGCCATGCCCAAGCTGTTCGAGGAGCAGATGACCGGGCTGTTGGGCGGGGATATCGCCAAAGTGGGCTTGTTCGTCGGCGTGGTGTACGCGGTCGGGGCGTTCATGCAGGCGTTGGTCGGGCGGCTGGCGGACCGCTATCCGCTGAAAACCGTTTACCTGCTGGCCTGGGTAGCCCATGTACCGCTGCTGGTGCTGGCGGCAGTCAGTGGCGAGGGGTTGCTGTTCATGGCCGCGATGCTGCTGGTTATCGTCAACACCGGCGCTCTGCCGGCGGAGAACATGATGCTCTCGCGCTTCGCACCGGCGGATCACCAGGGGCTGGCGTTCGGGATCAAGTTCGTCCTGGCCTTTGGCGCAGCGCCTTTGGGTGTGTGGCTGATCGAAATCAGCCGCGCCCAGACCGGTGGATTCTCGGCCTTGCTGTATGGCCTGGCAGCGTTGGCCGCCGTGGCCGCCACCGTCATCGCCCTGGCCGTGCCCGGCCGACAGCCGCAGCCAGCCCCGGCGGGCTGAGGGCGGCGGATCTCAAAGACCTTACCTGCACCTGGCGACGCCCCTGGGAACACCGGCTTGGCAAAATCCGTGGGGTCGTTGTCCTTGTTGCCAGCATGCTGATTCCGCACACTGGTCGCCGACCCCATCGGAGATGCCTTTGTGGAACCCTTGCGACCCATTGCCGTGCTGGCTTTCGACCAGGTGATGAGCCTGGATGTGGTGGGCCCGTTGCAGGTGTTCGCCTCGGCCAATGTGGAGCGGCGGCGTCATGGCTTGCCGCCGGTGTACGCACCGATGATGGTGGCCGAATCGGCCGCGCCGGTGGCGACCTCCGCCGGGCTGCGGATGCTGCCGGAACAGACGCTGGCACAGCTGGATCCGGCATCGCTGGATACGCTGCTGGTTGCCGGCGGCGACGGGGTGGATGCCGTCTGCCGTGCCGGCACCCTGGCGGACTGGATTCGCACGCATGCCCGTGACATCGGCCGCCTGGGCTCGGTGTGCTCAGGCGCGTTGATTCTGGCCGAGGCCGGCGTGCTCGATGGACGCATGGCCACGACGCACTGGTCGCGGGTGGATGATCTGGCGCGGCGCTTCCCCCGCGTGGCGGTCTGCGGCGACCGTCTGCACACCTACGACCCGGCCGGTGCCGACGGCGACCCGGCGGTGTTCACCTCGGCGGGTGTGACCGCCGGTATCGACCTGGCCCTGGCATTGGTGGAGGCGGACTTGGGCCGCTCACTGGCCCTGGCGGTGGCACGGCGTCTGGTGATGTTCCTCAAGCGCCCCGGCGGGCAGGCGCAGTTCAGTGCGTATCTCATGCCGCAGATCGCCGCGCCGCAGTTGGCCGGCCTGCTGGAGTGGATCCCCGGCCAACTCACCGGCGACTTGTCCCTGGAGCGCCTGGCCGGGCGCGTGAACATGGCGCCGCGCTCGTTCTGCCGCTTGTTTGCGCGCGAGGTCGGCATGCCGCCGGGCCGTTACGTCGAACGCGTGCGTGTCGAGGCCGCCCGCCTGCTGTTGCAGGATGGCACGGCCTCCGTCACCGCGGTGGCCCGGCGCTGCGGCTTCGGCCACCCGGAAAGCCTGCGGCGGGTGTTTCACAAGCATCTGGCGGTGAGTCCGCAGGACTATGCGCGCCGGTTTGGGGTTCACGCGGGTGAATAACGACATGCTACTTATCGCTCATCCCACTATCGGCCGATTATTCGTCGCGCAGGCCTTGTTCTGGACCTGTTCGACCATGGCGATCACGCTGACGGCGCTGGTCGGGGCACAACTGACGCCGGTGCCGTTGTTGGCGACTTTGCCGCTGGCGCTGGCGGTGCTGGGCAATCTGATGGCGGTTCAGCCGCTGTCGTTGTTCATGCAGCGCCACGGCCGCCGCCCGGGGCTGCTTCTGGGTTCGCTGGCCGGGGTGCTGGCTGGCCTCATCTGCGCGGCAGGTATCGGCTTGGGGAGTTTTTGGCTGTTCTGCCTGGGTGCGCTGCCCATCGGTGCCTATCAGGCTTCGGCCAACTTCTACCGCTTCGCTGCGCTGGATGCCGTGGATGCGGCGCACAAGGGCAGGGCGGCGGCGTATGTGATCGGTGGCGGGGTGTGCGCGGCGCTGGTCGCCCCGAGCCTGGCGGTCTGGTCGCAAGGGGCGTTGCGCACGCCGTTCCTGGGCGCGTACCTGATGCTGTCGGTGCTGGCGGCGATCAGCATCGCGGTGCTTGCCGGTCTGCGCGAGGGGGCGGTGCCGCGGCCGTCCACCGGCGGCTGGGCGGTGATGCGCGGTCTGTTGGCGCGCCCGCTGGTGCTTGCCGCCATGGCCACTACCGCCGCGGGGCACGGCACGATGGTGCTGGTGATGAACGCCACGCCGTTGGCCATGTCCTTCTGCGGCTTTGATGTCAGCCGCTCGGCGACGGTCATTCAATGGCATGTGCTGGGCATGTTCCTGCCCGCGTTCGTCGCCGGCCCACTGGTCGACCGCCTGGGCTGCCGACGGGTGGCGCTGATCGGCGGATTGACGCTGCTGACCAGTGTCGGCATCGCGGTTTCGGGTATCGCGTTCAGCCAGTTTCTGGTGAGCTCTTTCCTGCTGGGTGTGGGCTGGAACCTGATGATGGTTTCGGGCACCACCTGGCTGGGCGAAGGCCACAGCGCCGATGAGCGCGGCCACGCCCAGGGGCTGATGGAGCTGGGCAACGGGATCGTCGCTGCCACGGCCGCATTCGCCGCCGGCGGGCTGATCAACGGTGTCGGCTGGAACGCCGTCAACATCGGCGTAATCCCGCTGATCGCCGTCGCCGCGGTGATCGGCGTGGGCGGAAGCCTGGTCGCCCGCCGCGCCAATGCCTGAGCGGGGCGGGACGTTGCGCCCGCTCAGCGCACGAACCGGTCCACGAAGCCCTCACCCAGGCCCGCTTGCGTGTAATGCGCCCGGCACATGTCGATCTTGGTGAACACATCCTCGGTGCCCAGCACCTCGCCGTCGGCGTCGACGTAGATCATCGAGCCGTTGACCTGAAAGCAGGTGATCATTTCCTCGACATCGTCCGGCACCACCAGGGTGTGGGTTTCGCCGGGCGGCTCGAATACATAGCCGCCGGTTTCCGCCACCCAGTCGTGTTCCAGATAATGCCAGCGCCCCTTGAGCACCAGCGCATGCACCGCGCAGGGGTGGCGGTGGCGTGACAATACGCCGGACTTGCGCACCCGCAGCAGGTTCACCCAATAGCCCTGCGAGCGGTTCAGGCACAAGGGGCGGAACCACACTTGCGGTGCCTGCGGCACCCACAGGCGCTCGTCCTCGGGAATGGCCCGCGGGACGACGATCTCCGCCAGCGCTTCGGCCGGTTGCGGGTGACGGTAGGGGCTGCGCGGGTCGGGGTCGGGTCGGTTCAGGGGCATGTATCGGTCCTTACACGGCGGCGTAGCCGCCATCCACATTGAGCACGGTGCCGGTGATGAAACCCGCCTGCCCGGACAGCAGAAAGGCCACCGCCTCGCCGACCTCGCGCGGCTGCCCCCAGCGTTGCTGCGGGGTGCGCGCGAGGATGGCCGCGTTGCGTGCCGGATCGTCGCGCAGGCTGCGCGTCAACTCAGTGTCGATCCAGCCGGGGGCCACGGCATTGACGCGCACGCCGTCGGCCGCCCAGGCGGCGGCCAGGGACTTGGTCAACTGCGCCACGCCACCCTTGGAGGCGGTGTACGCCGGGACCAGCGGCCCGCCGAAATAGCTGAGCATGGAGGCGGTGTTGACGATGGACCCGCCGCCGGCCACCAGCGCGGGTTTGCAGGCCACGCACATGCGCATGGTGCCGATGAGGTTGACCTCGATCACCCGCTGGAAATTGGCCAATTCGAACTCGCCCCCGCCGCGCACGACGATGCCGGCGCAGTTGACCAGCCCGTGCAGCGCCGGCAGGCCGCCGACCAAGGCGGTCACCGCCGCATCGTCGGTGACATCCAGCACCCGGGCGCGTAGCCGCTCATGCGTGGCGCAGGCCTCCACCTCCGCCGCATCCACGCCGGTGGCGGTGACCGACCAACCGGCCGTGAGCAAGGCCTGTGTCACCCCGTGGCCGATACCGCGGGTGCCGCCGGTGACCAGGGCATGACGCAGGCTCATTCGGCGTCTCCGGCGAGGAAGGCTTCGACCTCGGTCCGGTGCGGCATGGGGGCGACGGCGCCGTAGCCTTGAGTCGACAGCGCAGCGGCGGCGTTGGCGTAGCGCGCCGCGGTGAAGGGGTCGACACCGCGCACCAGTTCGGCCAGGAAGGCACCGTCGAAGGTGTCGCCGGCGGCGGTGGCGTCCACCGGGGTGACCCGGCGCCCGCCGATGCGCCGCCGTTCCTGCGTCGTGGCCACCAGCGTGCCGTCGGCACCGAGGGTGAGTGCCACCACGCCGGCGCCCAAGGCCAGGTAGAAGTCCGCGATGGCGTCCGGATCGTCGTGGCCGCAGAGCTGGCGGGCATCGTCCAGCCCCGGCAGTGCGATGTCGCACAAGGCCATGCCCGCGTGGGTGATTGCCCGTGCCCGTTCCAGCGGCCACAGTGCCGGGCGCAGGTTGGTGTCGTAGGACACCTGCACCCCGGCGGCGCGCGCCACCGCGATGGCGTGGAACACCGCATCGGCCGCCGAGGGGCTGATCGCCTGGCTGATGCCCGAGACGTGCAGGATCCGCGCCCCGGCGATCAGTGCATCGGGGATGTGCGCCGGGGTCATCCGACTGGCCGCCGAGCCGGCGCGCAGGTAGCTGAAGCGATGCCCGTCGGGCCCGTGGCTGACGAAGTAGATACCGGTGTGGGCGACCGGGTCACGGTCCACGGCACGGGTATCCACCCCCTCGCTGCGCCACAGGTCCATAAAGCTGTCGCCGAAAGCATCGTTGCCGATACGGGTGACGTAAGCTACGTCGGCGCCCTGGCGGGCGGCGGCGATGGCGCAGTTGGAGGTGTCGCCGCCATGGCCGGGCAGGTAACGGCCATCGGGTTGCTGATTGAACTCCAGCAGTGGCTCGCCCAGGCAGATGATCGCCGGTTGCATGGTCAGATCCGCCCGTACTTGGCCAGGCCCTCGCGCAACGAGCCGGACTGGATGATGAGCTTGGCCTGCTCCAGTTCGCGGGTGTCGATCTCGCGCGCCATCGCCAGCACGGCTTCGGCCTGGGCGCGGGGCACGACGACGACGCCGTCGATATCGCCGACGACGATGTCGCCGGGGTGCACCATCACGCTGCCCACCGGCACGGGCACGTTCGCCGCGAGGGTCTTGGCCCGGCCCAGCGTGGTGCCCGGCGAGGCGCCGCGGGCGTACACGGGGAAGTCATAGTCGCGTCGGATCTCGGTAATGTCGCGCACCGCGCCATCGAGCACTGCGGCCTCGTGCTTGTTGGCCACGGCGCCGGCGGTCATCAGCCCGCCCCACACGGCAAGGTCGGCGTTGCCGCCGATGGAGATGACGATGACCGAGCCGGGGGCGGATTCGTCAATGGCATCCAGCGCGTGCTGGGGCGGCACGAACTCGTCGCTGGGGCCTTCCAGCACGGTGACGGCCGGGCCGCAGAACTTGCGCTCGTTGGTGCGCGGCTTGATCTGATGGTCGAGATAACCGCGCTTGCCGGCGACCTTGTCCACGGCGTCCGCCACCGAGGCTGTGGCGACGTTGCGAAAGCCGGCGATAAGGGTGTCCAGGTCCATAGATGTCTCCAATTGGGTGTAAAGGGGTTACCAGGGATTGAGCCAGTTGCGCGGTCGCTCGCCACGAAACACGCGTGCCACCTCCTCGGCGGCCAGGCGTTGCAGCGCCGCGACCGAGGCTTCGGAGTACCAGGCGGTGTGATCGCTGAGGACGGTGTTGGGAGTGTGCAGCAACGGGTGGTCGGGGGCCGGGGGCTCGTGTTCGAACACATCGAGCCCCGCGCCGAACACGCGGCCCTCGCGCAACGCCGCGGCCAGGGCGGGCTCGTCGATGAGACCGCCGCGGCTGACGTTGACGACGATGGCCGAAGGCCTCATCAGCGCGATACGCCGGGCATCGAGGATGTGACGCGAACCGGCGTTCAGCGGTGCATGCAGGGTGACGACGTCCGCCTCGGCGCACACGGTGTCGGCATCGCAGCCTACGACCCCCTCGTCGCCAGCCTGCCCGGGCGGCAGGTGCGGATCGCAAGCCAGCACCCGGGCGAAGCCCAGCGCGCGGAAGCGCGCCACCGTCTGGCGGGCGATCCGCCCGTAGCCGATGACACCCAGTGTTGCCCGCCGGTGGCCGTGGACGATCTCGCGCTGCCCGATGCCCCACTGCCCCTGGCGCACCTGCCGGTCGCGGCTGACCACGCGCCGCGCCACGGCCAGGTACAAGGCCACGGCGTGATCGCTGACCTCCTGTTCGGCGCCGTAGTCGGGCACATTGGCCACCGCGACCTTGCGGCGGCGCGCGCCGTCCAGGTCAATGTTGTCGACCCCGACGCCGTAGCGCACCACTACCTTCAGTTGCGGACAGGCGGCCAGAAGGCGCTCGTCCACCTGCCGCTCGCGCACCAGCAAGGCCTGCGGCGACAGCGCTGTGACCCGGGCCAGCGCGTCCTCGCCGGCCCCCACAGGCACCACGCGGGCGGCGCAAAAGGCCAGTGCGTCGCGCTCGCTGGCATAGTCTGCGTAGCCCGGTTCGAGCACCGCCACCACGGGGGTGGCGGTGTCTGGCGTGTCGGCGCTCATGCGCTCATTGATCGCGGTAGGCTGCCACGGCAGCGTCGAGTTTGTTGACCCAGTCCTCGCCGATCTCGCCGACGATCCACTCGCGCACCGCCGGCTGCGCGCGCTTGCGGAAGGCGTCCTTCTGCGCCGGTGTCAGCGCGGTCACGGTCATGCCCTTCTCCTTGAGGATGGTCGCCGCATTGGCATCCTGCGCCGCGGTCATGCCGCGGTGGATGACTTTGGCGATCTCCACGCACTGGTTGACTGCCGTCTGTTCCTCGGCGCTCAGGGATTGATAGAAGTCCTCGTTCATCATGTAGGCATGCCAGGAGAACACGTGGCCGTCCAGTGAGACGTGGCTCTGGTGCTGATACAACGAGGCATCGACAATGTTGGTGACGCCGTTCTCCTGGCCGTCGACCACCCCCTGCTGCAAGGCGCCGGGCAATTCGGGCCAGGGCACCGGCGTGGCCGAGGCGCCCAGGGACTCGACCAGGCGGGTCCACACCGGCGCGGTCATCACGCGCATCTTCATGCCTTCCATGTCCTCGGGGCTGGACACCGGCCGTTTGGAGTTGGTGAAGTTGCGCACGCCGTTGTCGGCCAGCGCGAAGACGCGGATGCCGGTCTGCTCGCGCATGTCGGTGAGCAGCTCATCGCCGAAGGGGCCGTCGACCACGGCCCAGGCCATGGCCTGGTCGTCGAACAGGTAGGGCAGGGCGAACACCGCGAACGGCTTGTACACGGCCGAGATCGGCCCATCGTGGACCACGGCCATCTGGATGGAGCCCAACTGAACGCCCTCGACGGTCTGCCCATCGTCGCCCAACTGGCTGGCGGGGAAGATCTGCACGTCGATCCCGCCGCCGGTCTTGCCTTCCAGGCAGCTCTCGAAGGCCAGCGCCGCCGCGTGCTTGGGCGATGCCAGGCTGGCGGCCTGGAAGTGGGCGTAGCGGATGACGGTCTGGGCGTGGGCGGCACCGGCGCCCAGGGCCAGGGCGGTGGCCAGCGCTGTGATTTTCAGGTTCATCGTCTCCTCCGGTTCTTTGGTGTATTGCGGTTCAACTGGCGTAGCCGAACGCGTTCGGCACCCAGGTGCTCAATGTCGGAAACAGCATGATCAGCAGCAGGACCAACAACTGTGCCGCCAGCAGCGGCAGCACTGCGCGTGCGAGCGATTCGATACGCAGACGCCCGACGGTGGAGATCACGAACAGCACTGGGCCCACCGGCGGGGTGACCATCCCGATGGCCAGGTTCAGGACCAGCATCATCGCGAACTGCAGGGGGTCGATACCGAATTGCGCGGCGATCGGCCCCAGCACCGGGGTCAGGATGATCAGCGCCGGCAAGGTGTCGATGACCAGACCGCAGAGCAGGGCGAAGCCGGCCAGCAGAAACATGACCGCCAGTGGGTCGTCGGTCAGCCCGGCCACCCACTGGGCCAGGGTCTGGGGAATTTGCAGGTAGGTCAGCAGCCAGGCGAAGATCGAGGCCATGGCTACGATCAGCAGCACCGACGAGGTGGTCACCGCCGCGCGCGTGAACACCGCCACCAGCGCCGGCCAGGGCAGGGCGCGGCGGGCCAGGCCCAGGAGTAGGGCATAGGCGCTCGCAACCGCCCCGGCTTCGGTGGGGGTGAACACACCGCCGAGAATGCCCCCGAGAATGATGAACGGCATGAGCAGCGCCGGCACCGCGACCCATGCGCTGCGCAGCAGCTCTGCGCCACTGGCACGCTGGTCGCGTCCGCGATAACCGCGGCGCACGGAAATCACATGGTTGGTTGCCGCCAGTGCGATGCCCATCAAAATTCCCGGCACGATGCCCGCCAGGAAGAGGCCGGCGACGGTCACCCGGCTGTCCGCGATGGCGTAGATCACCATGAGGATCGACGGGGGAATGATCGGCCCGATGGTGGCCGTGGCGGCGGACAGGGCACCGGCGTAGTTCGCCTCGTAGCCGGCCTTGCGCATCATGCGCATGACGATGGCCGAGGGGCCGGCGGCATCGGCCAGGGCGGAGCCCGAGATGCCGGCGAAGAGCATGGAGGTGAGCACGTTGACATGCCCCAGCCCGCCGCGGATATGGCCGACCAGGTCGTTGGCGAAGCGCAGCAGCGCCGCGGTCAGCCCGCAGGCGGTCATCAACTCCGAGGCCAGAATGAAGAACGGTACGGCCATCAACGGAAACGAGTCGATACCGCCGAACAGACGCTGGGTGGCCATCAGCGGGTTGAGCGAGCCGTCGATGAGGATGGCACCCAGTCCGGCGATACCCATCGTAAAGGCCACCGGCACACCCAGCACCAGGGTGAGCACGAACAGCAGGATCAACGCCTGACCCATGCCTCAGCGCTCCTCGCCGATGGTGTAGTCGAAGTCGCCGCGCACGTAGCGGCGCAGGAAGATCAGCATGTGGATGATGAACAGGCTCGCCCCCACCGGGATGGCCAGATACGGCACACCGCGCGGGATCTGCGTGGCCATGGTTTCCTTCGACCAGCCGAAGGCCACGAATTTGATGCCGAAGTACACCAGCGCGGCCATGAACAGGATAAGGACGATGGCGATCGCCCAGCGCAGCGCGTGGCGCAGCGGCTGAGGCAGCATCAGTTGCACCATGTCGATCGCCACCAGCCGGCCTTCGCGCAAGGCCAGGCCGGCGCCGATGAAGGCTCCGGCGATCATCAGGAAGCGGGCGCTTTCCTCCGCCCAGGACAGGGACATCCCGAAGCCGTAGCGCAGGACCACGTTGAGGAACACGATGATGAACATCACCGCGAGCAGGGTGGCGACCACCCACTGATTGACCCGCACGAACCACAGTTCGAGCCGCTGCATCCCGGTCTCCTCCGTCGCCACGCTGCTGCGCGGTCGTATGGTTTGAAAGACTGGCATACTGGCATACAGTGTGTCAACGAAGCACTATTGTTGCTTTGATCGGCGTTTGGCCGTTGAAGCCGGTACGCTATCGCATCGGTCACGCGGACTATCAAAAGAGCTGCCACGGAGAGCCCATGCACCAGATCGAGAGGCCAAAATCCCTGACGGAGTTGGTCTGCCAAGCCCTCCGGCAAGATATCGTCCTGGGCGATCTCGCCCCCGGCGAAGCCTTGTCGGAGGTGAAGATCGCCCAGCGCCTCGCGGTCAGCCGCACCCCCGTACGCGAGGCGTTTGCACGCCTTGAACTGGAAGGGCTGGTGCGCACCGAGCCGCAGCGCGGAACGTTCGTCTTCGACCTGGGGCCGAAGGCGCTGGCGGACATCTGCGCGGTGCGGGTGTGTCTGGAGACGGCGGCCTTACGCTTTGCCCTGGCCGGGCACCAGGCCGCCCTGGCCGATGCGCTGGCGGACACTGTCCAGGCCATGACCGAGGCCCGGCGCGTCGGTGACGACCGACGCTATCTCAGCCTGGACACGGCGTTCCATCAGTGCTTCTTCGACCATGCCGACAACAGCTTCCTGAACGACGCCTACCAAACCATCGCCGCCAAAATGGCCGCCCTGCGCAATCGGTTGGGCAACCACCCCGACCACATGGCCAAGTCGTTCGACGAGCATTGCCGACTGGCGGTACTGGTGCGCGAGGGCAAGGCGGCGGAGGCCGAGGACGTATTGGTGCGGCACATCGGGCGCAAGGAGGGCTCGTACTGGAACCGGTGAGGCTGGGTGGTTTCCTCAAGCGCGGACGAAGCCACCCCCTGGGATCACCGGTTTGTTGCGCCAGGCGAAGCTTGGTGAAGGGGGAA
>CBFGWV010000080.1:0-16533 GCA_965652545.1 uncultured Candidatus Competibacteraceae bacterium
AGGTGCGCTTTGCCGACGATGCGGTGCTGGTATTCGAGCGGGAAGAGGACGCCCGGCGGGTGATGGCGGTGCTATCGAAGCGATTCGAGAAGTACGGCCTGCGCCTGCACCCGGAGAAGACCCGGCTGCTGGAGTTCAGCAGGCCGCGCGAGGGAGCGGGCAAGCGCCCGCAAGGCGAGCGCAGTTTCGGGTTTCTCGGGTTCACCCACTATTGGGGACGCTCCAGGAAGGGGCGCTGGGTAGTGCAACGCAAGACAGCCAAGGATCGCTTTGGGCGAGCGCTCAAAGCGATTGGTCAGTGGTGCCGCGAGCACCGACACTGGCCGGTGGCCGAGCAACATGTGGCGCTCAAGCGCAAGCTCCAGGGTCACTACGCCTACTACGGGATCACAGGCAACGCCAGAGCGTTGAGCCGATTCCAGAACCAGGCCAGGCGATGTTGGCGCAAATGGCTTGATCGGCGCAGTTGGCGTGCGGGAATGGATTGGGAGCGATTTGCCCGTCTATCCAAGCGCTACCCGCTCCCCCTACCACGGGTGGTTCACAGTGTTTACCGATGCGCAGCGACACCATAGGCCGAGGAACCGGATGCCTTAATCGGGCACGTCCGGATCTGTGGGAGCCCTGGGCGAGTAATCGCCCAGGGCCACCCAGCGACCCATACGATATTGAGGGCGCTGGAAATCTTTGGATGATTTCAGTCGGGTTGGGCTAAATATTTTTCGGGCTGATCGATTTGGCTTCTTGGCTTGGGGAATGGCTTCTAGGCGATTTGAGCTATCAGGTTGGAGTCGTAGGCGGGATGTTGCAGGGGCGCGTTAGCGGATTGTTGAATTGCCGGAAAAATATGTCCATGCTCGATGATTTCGATGTGGGAAATCGAGACTTGGGTTTTGTTGTGAAGCAGGTAAATTGTGCAGTGTTTGTGCTTTATGCTGCCATGGCTTGCGGTTGCTCTGGCATCGGCAATGCAGGGGTTTTGGGCGCCGTTGCTAACGGACGCGTGTTTTATGAATGAGAAAAAGTGGGTGGGGTTGTGGCTCTATGCGAAATAATTACTTTTCTTTGTGGGTGTTTGATTTTTGTTCTGCGATGAGGTTTTTGTTTGCCTCTACGTTTTTGGCGATTTCTGTGATTGCGATTGGATATGAGTCCGCTCGTGCGGAAAGAGTCAGATCGTATCTGGAGACCATTCCTCTGGAATTTCTCGTGATAAGTTCAGTAGTGATTTCTGGGGATTGCAAGATTGCTTATGTGCGAGACTCGAACGGCTACTCCCATACTGTGCTTGAGGGGGATTATGTGGGGCAAAATTACGGCATGGTGGTGAAAATCGTCCAAGATGGTGTTCATCTCGTCGAACTGCATCAAGGCGATGATGATAAGTGGTTCGAAAAGGAAAGGTTTTGGCCTCGGGGCGAAGAGGCTGTCGGTTTGCCTTGACTGGCCCTTATCTTGAGTGTCATCACACATGCAGTAGCGTCGGGGTGTGACCCGCGCTCCTCGCCTTGGGCAGCCACCGCAGGCGGGTTCGGGCGCCTGACGCCCACCGACGGCTCCATGCGAGGAACGCGGATCACACCCGTAGCGCCGCGCACTCATCCTCTGGCGGATCTGAGGACTCGTTCGTTGGCCCCTGCTCAGCCTGCGAGTGTCGCGGGCCCCGGCCATAGCCTTCGGCGCCGCTTTCGCCAGCTCACGGCCCCGGGGTATCCTTGCGCCCTTGTTCATTCGCAACACGATAAGAGATCAACCGTGATCGAGGCGTCCTACCGACCCCAGGCCGTAGAGACGGCGGCACAGAACGACTGGCAGGCGGACAACCGCTTCCGGGTCACCGAAGACCCTGGCCGGGAGAAGTTCTACTGCCTGTCCATGTTCCCCTACCCCAGCGGCAAGCTGCACATGGGGCACGTACGCAACTACACCCTGGGCGATGTGGTCTCGCGCTACCAGCGCATGCTGGGCAAGAACGTGCTTCAGCCCATGGGCTGGGATGCCTTCGGCCTACCGGCCGAGAACGCGGCGATCAAGAACAACGTCCCACCGGCCAAGTGGACGTACGCCAACATCGACGACATGCGCGAGCAGATGAAGCGCCTGGGGTTGGCCTACGACTGGAGCCGCGAGCTGGCCACCTGCCGCCCCGAGTACTACCGCTGGGAACAGTGGCTGTTCACCAAACTGTTCGAGAAGGGCATCGCGTACAAGAAAAACGCGGTGGTCAACTGGGACCCGGTGGACCAGACGGTGCTGGCCAACGAGCAGGTGGTCGATGGCCGCGGCTGGCGCTCTGGCGCGGTGGTCGAACGGCGCGAGATCCCGCAGTGGTTCCTGCGCATCACCGACTATGCCGATGAGCTTCTGGCCGAGATCGACAAACTCGACACCTGGCCGGACGCCGTGCGCACCATGCAGCGCAACTGGATTGGTCGCTCCGAGGGCCTGGAGCTCGATTTCGCCGTCGAGGGCCAGGACGAACACCTCACCGTCTACACCACCCGCCCAGACACCTTGCTGGGTGCGACCTTCCTGGTGGTGGCCGCCGAGCATCCGTTGGCCATTGCCGCGGCACAAGGCCACGCGGACATCCAGGCGGCGCTGGATGAGTTCCATCACAGCGCGGTCGATGAGGCCACGCTGGAGACGATGGAGAAAAAGGGCGTGGCCCTGGGGGTGAACGCCATCCACCCCATCAGCGGAGAGCTCGTGCCGGTCTGGGCCGGCAACTTCGTGCTCATGGGGTACGGCACCGGCGCGGTCATGGCTGTGCCCGGCCATGACCAGCGCGACTGGGAGTTCGCCACCAAGTACGGCCTGCCGATCCGCCAGGTGATCGCCCCCAGCGATGGCGGCGACGCCGATCTGTCCAAGGAGGCCTACGTCACCCGTGGCGTGCTGGTGAATTCCGGCAAGTACGACGGGCTGGACTTCCAGGGCGCCTTCGACGCCATCGCCGTCGATCTGGGCGCGGCCGGGCGGGCGCGCAAGCGGGTGAACTATCGCCTGCGCGACTGGGGTGTCTCGCGCCAGCGTTACTGGGGCGCGCCCATCCCCATCATCCACTGCCCCGACTGCGGCGACGTGCCTGTGCCCGAGGACCAGCTTCCGGTGCGCCTGCCGGAGGACGTCGCGTTCTCCGGTGTGCAGTCGCCGATCAAGGCCGATCCGGCCTGGCGCCAGACCACCTGCCCCAAATGCGGCGGCCCGGCCGAGCGCGAGACCGACACCTTCGACACCTTCATGGAGTCGTCCTGGTACTTCGCCCGTTTCGCCAGCCCCGATTGCGACACCGCCATGGTCGACGAGCGCGCCGACTACTGGCTGCCGGTGGACCAGTACGTGGGCGGGGTCGAACACGCCATCCTGCACCTGCTGTACGCCCGCTTCTACACCAAGCTGATGCGCGATGCCGGCTTGACCAAAGCCGATGAGCCTTTCGCCCGCCTGCTTACCCAGGGCATGGTGCTCAAGGACGGGGCGAAGATGTCCAAGTCCAAGGGCAACACGGTCGACCCGCAGGAGTTGGTGGACCGCTACGGTGCCGACACCGTGCGCTTGTTCATGATGTTCGCCGCCCCGCCGGACCAAGCCCTGGAATGGTCGGACTCAGCCGTGGAGGGTGCCTTTCGCTTCCTGCGCCGGCTGTGGAACCTGGCAGCCGAGCACGGCGAATCCCTGCGCACCGCCGGCGCGTTCGGCGGCGATGCCGCCCCGGCGGTGCAGGCCGCCCGTCAGGAGATTCATCTGGCGCTCAAGCAGGCGTTGTACGACTTTGATCGCCAGCAGTTCAACACCGTGGTGTCCGGCGGCATGAAGATGCTCAACGCGCTGGCGGGGCTGGACGCCGACCAACTCGCCGGGGCCGCCGCCGTGCGCCGCGAGGGCTTGAGCATCCTGCTGCGCCTGCTCTCGCCGGTGGTGCCGCATGTCACCCATGTGCTGTGGCGTGCGCTGGACCTTGGCGGGGACATCCTGGATGCGCCCTGGCCGCAGGTGGACCCGGCCGCCCTGGTCACCGACCGCATCACCTTGGCGGTGCAGGTCAATGGCAAGGTGCGTGGCGAGATCGACGTCGCCGCCGATGCGGTCAAGGATGCCATCATCGACACAGCGCTCTCCCAGCCAAACGTTCAGCGCTTCATGGAAGGCCGCCCGGTGAAGAAGGCCATCGTGGTGCCGGGCAAACTGGTCAATATCGTGTGCTGAGGACGGGTCCGATGCGTGTACTGTGGGTGATGCTGCTGGCGGTTGCGCTGCCGCTGTCCGGCTGTGGTTTCAAACTGCGTGGAACCGCCGATCTGCCGCCTTACCTCCAGTCCTTGTATGTGGTGGGGCCGGCGGCGATCGTGACGCCGCGTGAGCGCTTCCACGCGCGCTTGCTGGAGGTCTTGCAGCGCAACGGGGTCACCGTGACCCAGACCGCTGAGGAGGCCAGTGCGGTCTTGGCCATCACCAGTGTCCAGCGCAACGATCGCCTGCTCGCCCTGGGCAGTCGCACCGGCGTGCGTGAGGAGGAGATCAGCACCACGGTGACGATTACGGTGCGTCTGACAGACGGCGACACCGTTCTGCCGCCGGAGACGTTTTCGACGCGGCGCAACCTGCTCTACGACGAAGCCAAGGTCCTCGGCCGCGAGGCCAGCGAGCGTCTGCTGGAGGACGATATGGTGGAGGATCTGGTCAACACCGTCATGCGCCGGCTGCAGGCCTTGCCGGACGCCTGAGCGTGCAACTGAAGCCGGAGGAACTCGACTCCCGCCTGGGCAAGGGGCTGCCGCCGGTCATCGTCATCAGTGGGGATGAGCCCCTGCTGGTGGCTGACTGTGTCGAGCAGGTGCGCAAGGCGGCCATCGCGCAAGGCTTCGACGAGCGCGAAGTGCTCAACGCCGAGGCGAATTTCGATTGGGGCCGATTGGCGGCCAGCCGCGATGCCTTGTCTTTATTTGCCAGCCGTCGCGTCCTGGAACTGCGTCTGCCCAGCGGCAAGCCGGGCGACCAGGGCGGTAAGGCTTTCACCGAGTATGCCGCCCGCCCGGCCGATGACACGGTACTGTTGCTGGTGACCGGGCGGTTGGACAAGACGGCGCAGTCGACACGCTGGTTCAAAGCCTTGGATGCCGCCGGCTTGGTGGTGATCGTCTACCCGATGGAGGTGCGCCGCCTGCCGGCGTGGATCGCTGCGCGGTTGCGCCGGGTGGGTTTGAGCGCCGACGACGAGGCGTTGAACTGGCTGGCCGAACGCACGGAGGGCAATCTGCTTGCGGCGGCCCAGGCGGTCGATCACTTGGCGCTCTTGCACGATGGCGGGCGGCTTGAGCTCGACGATATTCGGCACGTGGTCGGCGAGAGTGCCCGCTATAACGTGTTCGACTTGGTGGATGCCGCGCTGGAGGGCGAGCACGGGCGGGTGGTGCGTATGCTCGAGGGCTTGCGCATCGAAGGGGCCGAGCCGGTGCTGGTGTTGTGGGCGCTGCACCGCGATATCCGCGCTCTGGCCCAACTCACCCAGGCACGGGGACAGGGTCGCTCGCTGGATGGTGCGTTCAACCAGCTTCGTATCTGGGGCCGCCGGCAGCCGGTTTTCCGCAAGGCGCTCGGACGGGTCGGCCAAGGCGCGGGCAGCCTTTTGCGCGATGTCGCCTTCGCCGATCGGGTGATCAAGGGCCTGGAGCCCGACGATACCTGGGAGACGCTGACCCGACTCGCGCTGCGGCTGGCCGGTTTGGCGGCCATCGGTCGACCATCGGCAGGTGCCTGATTTGACCGCAATACCCGCCTGACACCAGACTTGCCGCATAGCACCATGTCGAGGACTCACCGGTGACCGATTCATCCGCTTTGCAAGCCTATATGGACGGGGTGGGCGACGCCGCGCGCGCGGCCGCCCGAGTGCTGGCCGCCGCCGATACCGGTACCAAGAACCGCGCGCTGCTGGCCATCGCCGAGGCGATCGACGCCAATGCCGAGTCGTTGGCGCAGGCTAACGCGCAGGATCTCGCCGCCGGTCGGCAGAACGGCTTGGCCAGTGCCTTGCTCGATCGCCTGGAACTGACCCCCGCACGCATCGCGGCGATGTCCGCCGGGTTGCGGCAGATCGTGGCCTTGCCCGATCCGGTCGGTGCGATCAGTGACTTGAACTACCGCCCCTCGGGTATTCAGGTGGGCAAGATGCGGGTGCCGCTGGGGGTGATCGGCATCATTTATGAGTCCCGACCCAATGTGACGGCCGACGCCGCCGCGCTGTGCCTGAAGGCCGGCAACGCCGCCATCCTGCGCGGTGGGTCGGAGGCGCTGCGTTCCAACCTGGCGGTGGCCGCCTGTATCCGTCAGGGCCTGTCCGCCGCCGGCCTGCCGGACACCGCCGTGCAAGTGCTGGAGACCGCCGACCGGGCCGCCGTGGGTTTGTTGATCACCCGGCCGCAGTATGTGGATGTCATCGTCCCGCGCGGCGGGCGGGGTTTGATCGAACGCATCGCCGCCGAGGCGCGGGTGCCGGTGATCAAACACCTGGATGGCAACTGCCATGTGTATATCGATGCCGACGCCGATGCGGGCAAGGCGGTGCGGGTGGCCTTCAATGCCAAGACGTACCGGTACGGTATCTGTGGCGCCATGGAAACCCTGCTTGTCCACGAGGCGATGGCGGAGCAGGTGTTGCCGCAGTTGACCGAGCTGTATGCCGCCGCCGGTGTCGAGTTGCGCGGCTGCCCGCGTGCCGCCGCCCTCATGCGCGGCGCCGTGCCCGCCAGCGAGTCGGACTGGGATACGGAGTTCCTTGCCCCTATACTCGCCGTCCGCGTGGTCGATGGGCTGGATGCGGCCATCACGCATATCGAACGTCATGGGTCGCACCACACCGACTGTATCGTTACCGAGAACCTCGGCCACGCCCGCCGTTTCCTGCGCGAGGTGGACTCCGCATCGGTCATGGTCAATGTGCCGACCTGTTTCGCCGATGGGGCGGAGTACGGCCTGGGTGCGGAGATCGGCATCAGTACCGACAAACTCCATGTCCGCGGGCCGGTGGGGCTGGAAGGCCTGACGACGCAGAAATACATCGTCCTTGGGGATGGCCAGACGCGCGGCGGATGAGCCGGTCCGACGGGGACCCGCTGTGCCTGCACCCGGCGCGACCGCCACCGATCTGCTACCACGGGCGGTAGCGGCCTATGATTGAAGACAAAGGGCTGTACCGAATTTCCGGTGGCCCGCAACCGTGACGAGTGAATGCATGGAGTTAGATGCGCTGAGAACGTTGGTCATCGGTGCGCTGGAGGACCTCAAGGCGGTCGAGATCAAGGAAATGGACGTACACGCCATTTCCGGGTTTACCGATCTCATGGTCGTCGCCACCGGTAATTCCACCCGCCAAGTCAAGGCACTGGCCGACAGGGTCCAGCAGCGGGCCCTCGAAGCCGGTGTCAAGCCGCTGGGCGTGGAGGGCGAGCGCGATGCGGAATGGATCCTCATCGATTTCGGCGACATGGTCATCCACGTGATGACCGCCGAGAAGCGCGACTTCTACAATCTGGAGAAACTCTGGTCCACGGCGCCCGCCCGCGCCGGCGCGGGCAAAGGTGATGGCGGTGCATGAAGCTGACGCTCATCGCTGTGGGCGAGAAGCTGCCGGCCTGGGCCCAGACGGCCGTGGCCGACTATGCCGGACGCCTGCCGCGGGACTGTCCGCTGAATGTCGTGCCTGTTGCGGCCGCCAAACGCGGCCGCGGTACACCGGTGGCGCGATCGATGGCCGAGGAGGCCGATCGTCTGCTGGCTGCCGTGCCCAAGGATGCCCGTGTGATCGCCTTGGAGGTGGACGGGCGGGGCTGGAGCACCGAAGAGCTGGCACAGCAGCTGCACACATGGCGCCAGGAGGGTCGCGACGTGGCCTTTCTGATCGGTGGGGCGGACGGGCTGGATCCGGTCATCCGCGCGCGTGCCGACCAGGCCTGGTCGTTGTCGCCGCTGACCCTGCCCCACGCCCTGGCGCGTGTCGTCGTGGCGGAGCAGTTGTACCGGGCCTGGAGCATCCTGGCCCATCACCCGTACCACCGTGCCGGGTGAGTGCACCATGAGTGCCGATGCCGCCTTGGTTCTGGCGTCCGCATCGCCGCGGCGGCGCGAACTGCTCGACCAACTGGGCCTGGCCTATCGCGTCGTCGTGCCCGCGGTGGACGAATCGGTGGCAGCGGGCGAGCGCGCGGACGCCTATGTCGCCCGTGTCGCCCTGGCCAAGGCGCGTGCCGGCGTGGAACTGGATGACGGCGCACTGCCGGTGCTCGGGGCGGACACTTCCGTGGTTGTCGACGACGATATCCTGGGCAAGCCGCGCGATGAGGTCGATGCGCACGCCATGCTCGCCCGCCTGGCTGGCCGCGATCACACGGTAATCAGCGCCGTGGCCATGGTCCACGAGGGGGTGGAAGACCTGCGCCTCCAGACCAGTCGGGTATGGTTTCGCGCCATTACGCGCACGGAAATGCACCGCTATTGGGCAAGTGGTGAACCCGCGGACAAGGCAGGTGCGTATGCTATCCAGGGACTGGGCGCCGTATTCGTCGCCCGGATCGAGGGAAGTTATTCCGGCGTCATGGGTTTGCCGTTGTTCGAGACGGCCGAACTCCTGACCCGATTTGCCGTTCCCATGTGGAACCACGGCGGATAGTGCATTCATGAGCGAAGAGATCCTGATCAACCTCACACCCCGCGAGACGCGTGTCGCCGTCGTCGAGAACGGGGTGCTGCAGGAGCTCTTCGTCGAGCGCCAGCGCAAACGGGGGCTGGTGGGCAACATCTACAAGGGCCGCGTGGCGCGCGTCCTGCCGGGGATGGAAGCGGCCTTCATCGACGTGGGGCTGGAGCGCGCAGCGTTCCTGCACGTCTCGGACATTCAGGGCTACCCGCCGGCGGGCGAAACCGGCGAGGGGGAGGGCCGGCGTCCGGTCATCATCTCCGATCTGGTGCGGCCGGGGCAGGAGTTGGTGGTCCAGGTCATCAAGGATGCCATCGGCACCAAGGGTGCGCGGCTGACGACCCATATCACCATCCCCTCGCGTTATCTGGTGCTGCTGGCCGACTCCGAGGCCATGGGCGTGTCGGTGAAGATCGACGACGAGGCCGAGCGCCAACGCCTGAAGGAGGTCGTCGGCGCCTTCCGCGCCGAGTTTGGTGGCGGCTACATCGTACGCACCGCGGCCGAAGGCGTCGAATCCTGGGCCTTGCGGGCGGACATGCAATTCCTTCAGCGGCTTTGGGAGTCTATTCGCGAGCGCGCGCAGGAGGCCCGGCCGGGCGAGATCATCTACGAGGACCTGCCCCTGGAGTTACGCATCCTGCGCGATTTCGTCGGCGACGAGGTGGAGAAGGTCCGCATCGACTCGCGCGAGGGCTACGACCGCCTGGCCCGCTTCGCCGGCAAGTTCGTGCCCGAGATGCTGCCGCGTATCGAGCATTACGGCGGCGAGCGGCCGATCTTCGACCTCTACAACGTTGAGGACGAGATCCAGAAAGCGCTCTCGCGCAAGGTGCAGTTGAAGTCCGGCGGCTACATCATCATCGATCAGACGGAAGCCATGACCACAGTGGATGTGAACACCGGCGCCTACGTGGGCCACCGCAATCTCGAAGAGACTATCTTCAAGACCAATCTCGAGGCCGCCCAGGCGATGTCCCGCCAGCTTAGGCTGCGGAACCTCGGTGGCATCATCATCATCGACTTCATCGACATGTCCAGCGAAGAGCATCGCCAAGCGGTGTTGAAGGCGCTGGAGAAACACCTCGAGAAGGACCGGGCCAAGAACCACATCTGCGAGGTTTCCTCGCTGGGTCTGGTGGAGATGACCCGCAAGCGCACCCGCGAGAGTCTCGAACACATCCTATGCGAATCCTGCCCCGCCTGCGGCGGCCGAGGCATGATGAAAACCGCCGAGACGGTGTGCTACGAGATCTTCCGCGAGGTGATGCGCGAAGCCCGCCAGTACCAGGCGCGCCAGTTCCTCATCCTGGCCTCGCCCGATGTCGTGGACCTCATGCTGGATGAGGAGTCCACCAGCGTCGCCGAGTTGGAGGCGTTCATCGGGATCCCGATCAAGTTTCAGTCCGAAGTGCTCTACAGCCAGGAACAGTACGACGTGGTGCTGATGTAGCGTCATGGCGCGCGGACTTCGCTGGGCATTTCGTGCCCTGTGCTGGTGTCTTGGTACGCTGATCGTCCTCTTGGCGCTGACACTGGTGGCTGCGCGGCTGCTGTTGCCCGAATGGGTCGAGCGCCAGCCTGCGCTGCTGGCCGAGCTCAGCGACCGCCTCGACCTGCCCCTGTCGGTGGCGGCGATACGCCTGGATTTTGCCGGTTGGAGCCCGATCCTGCGCTTGGATGCTTTGGGCGTGCATGACCCGCGCGATCCGGCGCAGACATTGATCACCGCCCGCCGCGGCGTGGCCCGGCTCGATCTGGCCGCCAGCCTGCGTGCGCGTGCGCCGCGGCTGGCGTTTCTGCGGCTGTACGATCTCGATATCTCGCTCGAGCACGGCACTGACGGGGCTTGGCGACTGCTGCCCCAGGCGCTCAACCGCGAGCCGCTGGCGCTGGAAACGGCGCTGGCGATTCTCGGGGGTATGAAGCAAGTGAACATCGACGAGTCGCGGCTGACGATCCGCTCCGCGGCCGATGGCTTCGACCCACTGGCTTTACGCGATGTGTCGCTCACCCTCAATCACGAGGCCGGACGGCTGCGGATCGCCGCCGACGGGCGGTTGGGCCCGGCCGCGGTGCGTGCGCGGGTGGATTGGCGCCATGGTGAGAACCTCGCCGACGGCAGCGGGCAGATCTATCTTCAAGGCCGGCAACTCTCTGCCGCCAACTGGCCGTCCCTGACTGGACTGGCCGGGCAGGGGGACGTGGCGGTCTGGTTGCAGGCGACCGATGGCCGCGTGCGCAGTGCGGTGGTGGATGCGGATTGGCAGGATGGGACGCCTCGGCCACTGCGCCTGCTGGCGCACGCCGATCTGTCCGACGATGCGCTGAATTGGCGGGCGAGCTTGAGCGAAGGCCGCGATATAGCCGCACTCGGGCGGGGACGCTACGCCATCGGCAGCGGGCAATGGCGCGCATCGCTCAAGGACGCCAATCTTACGGCCCTGGGACGCCTGGCCGGTATCTGGCGCACGCCGAGCGGCGACAGGGGCATCGGGCGCTGGATGCCCTCCGGCGGGATCGGCGAGCTGCGTGCCCAGGGGCGGAGGTTGGACGACTGGGCATTGGTGGCGGCGCTGGACGAGGCCGGGTTCAGCGATGCCGACAGCGGGTTGAGCGTACAAGGCCTCAGTGGAGTGCTGCGGGCTGCTCCGGGGGCGGCAGCCATGACCATCGACAGCCACGGGCTGGTGGTGAGCCCGCCCGGTGGTTTGCCGGCGCCGGTGGTGCTCGATCGGCTGCAAGGCCGGGTCATGGCGGCCGGCGACATCGGTCGTGGCCGACTGATCGTCGACAACCTCATGGCCGACAATGCGGATCTGGCCATGAACATCGGGGGGCTGCTGCGCTGGGACGACGGTCGCCTGATGGTCGATGTGGCGGCGGATGTCGACACGATGGCCATGGAGGCGATACCCCACTACCTACCGTTGGGGATTCTGGGCGATGAGATCCGCCAGTGGCTGCAACAAGCGTTTCTCGCCGGTACCGTCAGTTCAGGGCGGATCCACTTCAGCGGTCAGCCGACGGATTTTCCGTTTGACGACGGCGGTGGTGAGTTCTTGGCGGATCTGCGCGCCGAAAACGCCCGCTTGCAATTCGACCCGCAATGGCCACTGCTGGATGTCGACGAGGCCGATGTCGTCTTTCATAACCGCAGCCTCACGGTCACCGCCGCCGGCGGCGCTTTGGGCCCGTTGACGGTCAACCCCACCACGGTAGCCGTTGCTGATCTGGACAAGCCGCTGCTGAAGATCGCCACAAATATAAGCGGCGATGGCGATGGCCTCATGCAGGTGATCGACGCAAGTCCCCTGGCAGAGGACCTGGGGCCGCGGCTGGCCGACTTGACGCTTGATGGCGAGCATCGCCTGGCGCTTGATATTGGTCTGAAGCTGTTCGATGAGCGCGAAACCACAGTCGATGGGGAACTGAGCTTTCTTGGCGGCGCGGTGGGCTGGGCACCGTGGGACGTGGCCCTGGAGGCGGTCGAGGGCAACGTGCGCTTTGATCGTCAGGGACTCACCGACGGGGCCCTGGAGGCGCGCATCGAAGATCAATCGGTGACGGTCGCCGCCCGGCGGGAGGGCGAGAACAGCCAACTGCGCTTCAGCGGGCGCTATGCCATCGACGAGCTCACCGGGCTGCTCGGGGGGGAGCCGCCGGCGGTGTTGCAGTCGCTGGGGGAGGGGCGGTCCGATTGGGTGGCCGAGGTCTCCCTGGCCGAGGATTCGCCTGGTGGGCTGGTGCTACGCTCGGACCTCGTCGGCATTGCCATCGACAGCCCCGTCGGCACCAAAATGCCCGAGGTTGCGGTCCCTACCCTGATTCGGCTGGTGCCGGGGGGCGAGGATCGCTGGCGCCTGCAGGTCAAGATCGGCAATCGCCTCGAGGCTCGGGTCCGTCTGAGCGGCTTTCCGGAAGCCGCACAGTTGGATGGTATTGCTGTGCAGCTTGGCCCCGGCGAGGCGCAATGGCCTGCCGATGACGGGTTGACGATCCGCGGCAGCTTGCCCCGCTTTGATCCGGCCGGGCTGTCCCGTCTGGATGGTAGCGGCGACGGCCCAGCGCTGAGCGCACTGGATGTGGACATTCGGTCCCTGGTCGTCTCGGGTCTGGACCTCGGACCCGTACGGGTCAGCGGGGGCACTGAGGACGACACACTGAGCCTCATCCTGCAAGGCGCCGCGGTCAGCGGCACGGTGCATCGTCCAGCCGAGCCGACCGCTGCCTTGCCGGTGGGTATCAAGCTTGAACGCCTCGCCCTGCCGGATTGGCCGCAAGGGGCATCGAGCCGTGCGGTCATCGAAGCCGGTACCTTGCCGCCTTTGTGGGTGCAAGTGGACGCCTTGTCGGTCGCCGAACGGGATCTGGGCCGTCTTACGCTCGATGTCGATCCGACGGAAACCGGTTTCGCTGTCCCCCAGTTCACCTTGGCGGCGGCCGATTGGCAACTGGCTGGCGAAGGCCGCTGGACGGCGGGCGCCGAGGGCGGCCGCAGCACGTTCGACTTCTCATTCAATAGCGAATCCCTGGGGGAGACGGCTGCCGACCTTGGCTACCAGAGCGTCATCAGGGACGGCCCCACCCGTGCCGATGCCGGGTTGAGCTGGCCCGGCGCGCCCTGGGCCTTGGAATTTGCCGCCCTGGACGGCACGCTGCGGGTGGTCATGGGCCCGGGGCGGCTGGTGGATGTCGAGCCGGGGGTCGGGCGGGTTCTGGGGCTGATCAGCCTGGGGTCCTTGTCTCGCCGCCTGCGCCTGGATTTTTCTGATTTGCTGGCCGAAGGGCTGGCGTTCGATAGCCTGGAAGGCGATGTAAGCTTTGGTAATGGACAGGCGACGATGACGTCCGTCGTGCTCGACGGACCGGCTGCCCGGGTGGACATCTCCGGCAGCGCGGATCTGGTGAACGAGCGGTACGATCAGCAGGTCTCAGTCATTCCCAAGGTCAGTGGCGCCGTGCCCATCGCTGGCGTACTGGCCGGCGGCCCTGCGGTGGGCGCCGCCTTGCTGCTGGCCGAGCGGGTATTGTCCGATCAGATCGACGAGGCGGCTCGTTATCGCTACCACGTCACCGGTCCCTGGAGCGACCCGACGATCATCCAGGAGGAGGCGCCCGCGGCCGCCGGTGGCGAGTCGCCCTCGCTTGGACCGGGCGGGCGCGATGGGCCGTGAGAAAGTTTTAAGTTTTACGTTTTAAGTTTTAAGTTTGGTACTGGAACGAGATATTGAAGCCGAAATCCGACACTTAAAACTTAAAACTTAAAACGTAAAACCCAGCTCTAAACAGGAGAGCGCCGCCATGACTCGCATCGCCGCCGTGCAAATGGCTTCAGGACCCAACCTCAACGCCAACGTCCTGGAGGTCGAGCGGCTGATCGGCAAGGCCGCCACCGCCGGCGCCAAGCTGGTAGTGCTTCCTGAGAATTTTTATCTGATGGGGCATAAGGACGTTCAGGTCCTGGATGTGGCCGAGGCCGACGGCGAGGGGCCGCTGCAAGCCTTCCTCGCCCGCCAGGCGGCCCGTCATGGCATCTGGCTGGTGGCCGGTACGGTGCCCATCCGCAGCCACGAGTCACCGCGTGCCCGCTCGGCCTGTCTTGTGTTCGACGCATTGGGCCGGCGGGTCGCCCGCTATGACAAGATCCACCTGTTCGATGTCACCGTGGTGGACAGCGACGAGCATTATCAGGAATCGCGGGTGTTCGAGCCTGGTGATCACGTCGTCGTGCTCGATACCCCGTTCGGTCGCCTCGGCCTGTCCATTTGCTACGACCTGCGCTTCCCCGAGCTGTACCGTGCCCTCACCGCTGCTGGTGCGCAAATCATCACCGTGCCCTCGGCGTTCACCGCCGCGACCGGCAAGGCGCATTGGGAGCCGCTTCTGCGCGCCCGCGCCATCGAAAATCTCAGTTATGTCGTCGCCGCGGCACAAGGGGGTTATCACGCCAACGGCCGCGAAACCTGGGGCGACAGCCTGATCTGCGACCCCTGGGGGCGCGTGCTCGACCGTCTGCCGCGGGGCTCGGGCGTGGTGCTGGCGGATATCGACCTGCAGCGCCTGACATCTGTGCGCCGGCAATTTCCGGCGCTGGAGCACCGCACGCTGGTGGTCGATCCGGTCGTGCGCCGTGGCCGGGAGCAGGCCGCGTGAGTGATCTGCTACAGGTTCGCCAGCGCCTGCTGGCCCCGTGTGGACTCGATGGCCGTGGCCTCGATGCCATCCTGGCGGTTCTCGGTGGCCGCGGTGTGGACGATGCCGACCTCTACGTGCAGGCCCGTCGCTCCGAATCGTGGTCGCTGGAGGATGGACGCGTGCGTGGCGGGTCGTTTTCCGTCAACCAGGGCATCGGTGCCCGCGTGGTCAGCGGCGAGCGCACCGGCTTTGCCTATGCCGACGATCTTGACCCGCGCACGGTACTGGACGCCGCGCGTTCGGCCCGCGCGATCACCCGTGCCGGCGGCGAGGGCGCCGTCCGTGCCGCTACGCCGGTCGTGCCGCGCGCCTTGTACCTGCCCGACGACCCCATCCTTGCCCTATCACCCGAGGACAAGGTGGATTTGCTCAAGACCATGGACGCCCGTGCCCGTGCGGCCAGTCCGCACGTGGTTCAGGTCATGGCATCGGTGTCGCTGGTTCACGATACGGTTCTGGTGATCGCGGCGGACGGCCGCCAGGCGGCCGACCAACGGCCACTGGTGCGGTTGAATGTCACCGTCGTGGCCGAGCGCGATGGGCGCCGGGAGCAGGGCACCGCCGGCGCCGGCGGGCGGGATCGGGCCGTGGCCTACCTCAATACCGATGTGGCCGATGGGCTGGTCGACGAGGCCGTCCGCTTGGCATTGGTGAATCTCGATGCCGATGCCGCCCCCGCCGGCAGCATGACTGTGGTCCTTGGCCCCGGTTGGCCGGGTGTGCTCTTGCACGAGGCCATCGGGCATGGCTTGGAAGGCGACTTCAACCGCAAAAAGCTCTCGGCGTTTTCCGGGCGACTGGGTGAGCAGGTGGCCTCACCGTTGTGTACCGTGGTGGATGACGGCAGCCTGCCCGGGCGCCGCGGCTCGTTGACCATCGATGACGAGGGCACACCCACCGGTGAAACGGTACTGATCGAGGAGGGCCGTCTGGTGGGGTATCTCCAGGACCGCACCAACGCCCGTCTCATGGGGGTGCCGCCCACCGGCAACGGGCGTCGCGAAAGCTACGCCCACCTACCGATGCCGCGCATGACCAACACCTTCATGCGTGCCGGTCCTCACGACCCGGCGGAAATCCTCGCCTCGGTGGACAAGGGCCTGTATGCGGTGAACTTCGGCGGTGGTCAGGTCGACATCACCTCGGGCAAGTTCGTGTTTTCCGCCAGCGAGGCCTACCTCATCGAAGGTGGCCGGATCACCCGGCCGGTGCGCGGTGCCACTTTGATCGGCAACGGCCCGGATGTGCTCACACGTGTGAGCATGGTGGGCAACGATCTGAAGCTCGATCCGGGTATCGGGACCTGCGGCAAGGAAGGCCAGAGCGTCCCTGTCGGTGTCGGCCAGCCCACTCTGCGGGTGGACGGGCTCACCGTCGGCGGCACGCAAACCCAATGATCAGCGGTCCGCGAGACCGCCACAAACCAGTCAAGCGCTTGCCGTCACCATTGAACCCTCGAACGGGCACCCGTAGGAGCCCTGCCCTCAGGGCGATTGCCCGATGAGTTGCCGAGCCCATCAAGGTTCAACGGTTGCCCGAAGAACCCCGCCGCGCCGGCGCTACCGATGAGACGCTCCGAGACACCGCCCTCTACCCGCCGATCAGCTCCCGAACATAACGAAACAGCGCCCGTCGCGAAT
>CBFGWV010000081.1:0-16524 GCA_965652545.1 uncultured Candidatus Competibacteraceae bacterium
TAGATTCCTCATCGACGCCATCGCGTCATGCAACCCGATGAGTCAGGCTACCGGCCGCTTCCGAGCCGTTCGGTGGTCGTATTGCCCGGAGAAAGGACGCAGCCGAATCCTAATGCAATCGCGTTTTGCGGCAGTTGACGAAAAGCGCGTGTGGGACATGCCATGAAAACGAACAAGGCTGTGATTGTCACACTCATTTCCACTGCCCAACTGGCATTTATCGTGTTGGTGTTATGGGCGACGCAATCGGGCACCCCGAATGCGCCGCGCGGGCCCTTGGCCACAGCGCGGGCGGCGCCCGCTGTGCCTGCCGTCACACCTGCTCCCGCGCCGGTCGTGCCAGTCACGCCGGTAGCGGCGCCCGTACCCGTTGCGCCCGTTCCGGCCATTGCGCTTGCCACGCCCGCAGTGCCGGCTTTCGCACTACCGCCGTTGCCGCCCCACGATCTCACCATCGTGACCTATGGCGGTGAGGCGCTGGAGTCCCAGGAGGCCACATACATCGGCACTTGGCGCACCGCCACCGGCCAGCCTGCCGTCGGCACGTCCTATGCCGGTACGTTGGCCGATGCCAAACGCGGTTTACAGGCCGGCGAGACTTGGGATGTTTTCGACATGGAACAGGCCGATGTTCAGCGCGGCTGCGAGGAGGGTGTGTTGGAACCCCTGGACTGGAGCCGTATCCCCGTGCGTGTCGACTTCATGCCCTCGGCTATCGAGGAGTGCGGTATCGGCAATGTGGTCTGGTCGTATGTCCTGGCCTACAAACCCAGCGCGTTCCCCCGTCCACCGGTGAACTGGGTCGATTTCTGGAATGTCGAGGGTATGCCCGGCAAACGCGGTATCCGCAGTATCGCGCAATGGACACTGGAGATCGCCTTGATGGCCGATGGCGTGCCGTATAACGAGGTCTATACCGTGCTGCGCACGCCGCAGGGGGTGGACCGGTCCTTTGCCAAGCTGGATGCGTTGAAGGACCACGTCGTCTGGTGGTCGGCCGGTGCCGAGCCGATGCAGATGATGAGCGCCGGCGAGGTGACGATGACCACCGCATACAACGGCCGGGTCAGCGGTGCCAAGAAAGCGGGCGTCGAGGCGGAAATCATCTGGAACAACGTCATTTACACCATCAATTTCTGGGCGGTGACGCGCAACACGCCCAACATGGACAAGGTGTACAGCTATTTGAATCACGCCAGCCAGCCGCACCTGATGGCCAAGTCCCCCGAATACCTGCCTTACGGGCCCTCGAATCTCAAGGCGATTCCACTGGTCAAGCCCGAATTGCAGGCTGAGATGCCGACCAACCCGAAGAATCTCAAGTTCGCGGTGCTCTCGGATGCCGCATTCTGGAACCGCAACGGTCCCGAACTGGAGGCGCGCTTCGCCCGTTGGCTGGCGCAGTAGCCGCCGCATCTCCCCGCCCGGCTATACTGGCCGGCGCCTGGACGCCGGGCGGGGGGATGATGCAGCTGGATATCGATGTTCCCGAGCAGTTTCGCGACACCGTGGCTGCGTTGCCGGTGTCGCTGCGCGCCTTGCTGCTGGCCGAACTGGTCGCCGGCAACAGCATTGCCGAGCTCGGTCACAGCCATCCCGCGCCTCCGGTGGGTGCCTACCTGAGGTTGTCGCGCCCGGTCACGACGGCGGCACACACCAGCGCGCAGGGGCTGACGTTCCGTGCGCGCAACAGCTCGCTCTACAGCGGTGAGTTCAGCGATGGCGGCGGGCGTTATTTCATCCTTGAGCCACCGCTCCCTGAGCCGCCTGAGCCCGACATGGACGCGATTCGCGAGCGCGCAAACCCGCCGCCGTCGCTGCCATCGATACCTTCGCACACCTTGGCCCTGGCGCGTTTCTTCGACAGCATGAGGATGGACTACGACAAATGGCACGACGGTATTGGGTATGACCTGGATGCCTTGAATGCGGTCGAGTCGAGAGAACGCGCGGCCATCGAAACCTCGCTGATTCATCAATCACCCATGGACTGGCGTGCGGTCGAAGCGCTCGCGATGCTCGATACACCCCGTGCTCGCGCGGCGCTGCGGCGGGTATTCGAACACGGCGATGCGCAGGAGCGTGCCGCGGTGCTGCGCCATGCGCCGGCGCTGGTCGATAACGATGCGCGGTCCGTCGCGCTGGTGGACGCGTTGAAGACAGCCCAGTTCTTCGGCGCCTTGTCGCAGACCTTGGATTTGGTGGCGGACTATCATCCGCCAGCGGTGGTCGAGGCATTGTTTCAGGGGCTGACACAGCGGGAGGGGGATGTAGCCGTACACTTTGCCGCCATGTTGTTGTACATCCATGGTCGGGCGGATGAGCCGTTCGATATGGCCAAGCGGCCGTTTTTCCTGCGCTTCAATACCGATGATGAACGCGCGCGTGCGCAGGCGGTGCGCGATTTGCGCGCGATGCTCGAAGAGGATGCGCCATGAATGGCATATATACCGACCGTCTGCGGTCGTGGGTGGGCGTCGCTGGCGTGCTCTCGTTGCTCTGGGCCGGCTGTGGGTTCGCAGCCGGTCCGCAACCGGCCGGTCCCTGGCGTATAGAGGTGGCACAGGCCGCGCCGTGGGCGACCGACGGCCTCGTCCATACGCAGCTCGAGGGCGCCGTACTGAGCTTCGACGACGGGGCGGTGAGCGGGCCGGCACCGCTGGGCTGCGCCAACGCGAGTTATGAATTCGTCGTCTCGCCGGCCGAAGGCATGTTCCAGGGTGGCTTGCCGGAGCCGGCGACAGCCGCTGCCGAAGCGCTCGGGGTCGTGCACCTGCCGGTGGCGACCTTGCGCGTGAACTGCGACAGCGGCAGTTTCGACTACCACATGATCGCCCCTGATACGCTGCTGACAGCCTTGGATAACGTCATCTGGACATTGCGTTACGAGGCGCCGGACAGCAGTCCTGTGGCACAGGTCCAGGCCATGCTCGTCGATCACATGACCCACGATATGGCCTTTACCATGGAAACGGTGGCGCGCAAGGAGGGCGTGTTGTCTTCGTCGTTGTTCCTGGCCATCGGCGAGTACTTCGGTCGTCCGCAACCGGTGGACGAGGTGCCGCCCATCAATGGCGACCCGTTCACCGACAGCCAGGAGTATCCCGAGGGCTTCGTCCTGGGCGAGGTGTCCATGGAGGGTGATCTGGCGCGGGTGCCGGTCGTATTCAGCGATGCCTACGGCAGCCGCACGGTCGAGATGGCGCTGATCCGCGAAGCCGGTCGCTGGCGCATCGATGATCTGACATACGAGGACGGTGCGACGCTGCGCGAGCTGCTGCGGCCGTGAGAGGGCTCAGCTTGCCATCGACGCCGCCTTATAGGTGTATGCGTAATAGACGATGGGAATCACCACCAACGTCAGCAGCGTCGACACCAGAATGCCGAAGATCAACGACACCGCCAGGCCGCTGAAGATCGGGTCGTCCAGAATGAACAACGCCCCGAGCATCGCGGCCAGCGCAGTCAATGCGATCGGTCGGGCGCGTACCGCACCGGCGCGTATCACCGCCTCCTGAAGATCCAGTCCTTCGCGCTCCACCTGGTGGCGGATGAAGTCCACCAGGAGGATGGAGTTGCGCACGATGATGCCGGCCAGGGCGATCATCCCGATCATCGAGGTGGCGGTGAACGGCGTATCGAGCAGCGCATGCCCGGGCAGGATGCCGATGATGGTCAGCGGGATGGGCGCCATGATGATCAACGGCACTGCATAGGAGCGGAACTGCGCCACCACCAGTAAATAGATGAGTACCAGGCCGACGGCATAGGCGATGCCCATGTCGCGGAAGGTCTCGTAGGTGATCTGCCATTCGCCGTCCCATTTGAGGCTCCAGCGGTAAGGGTTCTCCGGCTGGGCGATCCAGTGCTGGTCCAGCGGCCGGTCAGCCGGCGGTTGTCCTGACAGCGTGGCGGCGATGGCGCCCATGGCATACAACGGGCTGTCGATGGGGCCGGACACATCGGCGGTGACATAGGTTACCGGCAGCAAGTCCTTGTGGTGAATGGCCGCCTCACGCACCGTTTGCCGCACGGTCGTCACCTCGCCCAAGGGCACCAGCCGGCCGTTATCGGCGCGTACGCGCAAGCTGGTGAGGGCGCCGGCCTCGGCTTTTCCACCTTCTGTGAACTCCAGGCGCACGGGGATGGGGGTGCGGGCGTAGGCATCGTGCAGGTAGGCGATGTCCTCGCCGCGCAGGGCGGTGCTTACCGCAGCGGCGATGGTGTGCTGGTTGACGCCCAAACGCGCGGCGCGCTGGCGGTCCACGGCCACGATGAGCTTGGGCTGTGGCGCCTCCAGGGTGGTGTCCACATCCACGACTTCGTCGGTGGCGGTGAAGACCTCGACCAACCGCTGCGCCAATGCCTCGCGGCCCGCGGCGTCGGGGCCATACACCTCGGCCACCAGTGGCGAGCGCACCGGCGGCCCCGGCGGGACTTCGACGATCTTCACATTGGCGCCATACGGCCGCGCGATGGCCTGCAACGGCGCGCGCACGGCGCTGGCGATGTCGTGGCTCTGGCGCGTGCGCGCGTGTTTGTCGGTCAGGTTGACCTGGATATCGCCTTGATGCGCCTCGCGGCGCAATCCGTACTGGCGCACCAGCCCGTTGAAGTTGATCGGTGCGGACGTGCCGGCATAGGTCTGTACATGAGTGACCTCCGGCACACCGACCAGATGGACCGTCAGCGCATCCAGCACCCGATCGGTCTGTTCCACCGGCGTACCCTCGGGCATGTCCACCACGACCTGGAACTCCGACTTGTTGTCGAACGGCAGCATTTTCAGCACCACCAGGCGGGCGCCGGCCAGTCCCAGGGCGCCGGCGATCAAGACCAGGACGGTGAGCAACAACCCCACACGGCGGGCGCGCCCGCGGCGGCCGTTCAGGAAAGGTGCCAGATGGCGCTGGAAGCCGGCATGCAGCCCGCGGTAGAGCCGGTCGTCCTGCTCGCCGCTGCCCTGGCCGTCGGCGTTCGCCAGGTGGGCGGCGTGGCGACGGAACACCTTCAGGAACAACCACGGCGTGAACACGAACGCCACCAGCAGCGAGATCAGCATGCCCATGGAAGCGTTGATGGGGATGGGGCTCATATACGGGCCCATCAACCCAGAGACGAAGGCCATGGGCAGCAGGGCCGCGATGACCGTGAATGTGGCCAGTATCGTCGGACCGCCGACCTCGTCGACGGCCAGAGGAATGGCCTCGGTCAGCGGCTGGCCGCCCAGGTGCATATGCCGGTGGATGTTCTCCACCACCACGATGGCATCGTCGACCAAAATGCCGATGGAGAAGATCAATGCGAACAGCGAGACGCGGTTAAGCGTAAACCCCCAAGCCCAGGAGGCGAACAAGGTGACGGTCAAGGTCACCACCACCGCGGCACCCACGATGAACGCCTCGCGCCAGCCTAGCGCCAGCCACACCAGTACGACCACCGCTGCGGTGGCGAACACCAGTTTTTTGATCAGCGTCTGCGCTTTGTCGCTGGCGGTCTGGCCGTAGTCGCGGGTCACCGCGGACTGAACGCCGTCGGGAATCATCTGGCCGCGCAGTTGCTCGAAGCGACGGATCACCGCCGCCGACACGTCGACCGCGTTCTCTCCCGGCTTCTTGGCCACCGCGAGGGTCACCGCCGGATGACGGACGCCGGCGCCGGGCGTGTCCCCACCGGCGGCAAAGCGCACTAGCTGCGCCGGCTGGTCGGGTTCCAGACTGACCTGTGCCACATCGCGCAGAAAGACTGGCGCACCGGCGTTCATGCCCACGACGAGATCGGCAATCTCTTCCGGGGTGCTGAAGAAGGTGCCGGCCTGAACCTGGATGGCCTGATTGTCACGCACGATGCTGCCGGCATCCACGGCAGCGTTGCCGGCGGTCAGAGCGGCGCGCAGGTCGGTCATTGCAATACTGTGGCCGGCGAGCTTCACCGGGTCCAATTGCACGTGAACTACCCGATCGGGTGCGCCCAGAGTGTAGATGTCGCGGGTGCCGGGCACGCGCTGGAGTTCGGTCTGCACGCTGTGCGCGACGCGGGCCAGATCGTCGGCTCCAAAGGCCGGGTCGTCGGTCCACAAGGTGCCGGCGACGATGGGCACATCGTCGATGCTGCCGGGTTTGACCAGGGTCGGCCCCACGCCCAGGTTGGTGGGCAGCCAGTCCTGGTTCTGGTAGACGGCGTTGTACAAACGAACGATGGCCTCGGTGCGTTGCTCGCCCACCTCGAACTGCACCGTGAGCATGGCCTGGCCCGGACGTGAGACCGAGTAGATGTGCTCCACCCCTTCGATCTGCGACAAGATCTGCTCGGCGGCGGAGGTGACCAGGCTTTCCACCGCCTGCGCCGAGGCACCCGGGTAGGGGATGAACACGTTAGCGAAGGTGACGTCGATCTGCGGCTCTTCCTCGCGTGGGGTCACCGCCACCGCGAACACGCCCATGAGCAGCCCGACCAGGGCCAGCAGCGGTGTGATCTCCGACACCAGAAAGCGCCGGGCCAGCGCACCGGCGATGCCCAGTGGCGGGCTCATGGCGCCACAGCCATTGATGTGGCCGCCGCTGCCGCGTTCTCGACCACCTTCTCGCCAGCCTCCAGGCCGGCCAGCACAGGCACCCGGTCGCCGACCGGCGTGCCGGCGCGGATCTGCCGCAGGCGCAGCCGTTTGTCCGCATCGTGCACATAGACCGCGGTGATTTCTCCGCGTCTGACGACGGCTGCCGTGGGGACCGACAGGCGCGTCTCGCTGCCGCTGGCGAAGGCCACCTTCACCAGCATGCCCGGGTAGAGGCCGTGCGCCCCTGGCGGCAGGTCTGCCCGTACGCGGAAGGTGTGGGTGTCGGGGTCCGCGAAGGGAAAGATACGAACGGCATCGGCAGCCAGGCGGCTGCCGTCCGGCAGCACGATGCCGGCTGCCTCGTGTGTCCGTAGTGCGGCGATGAGCTGCTGTGGCACATCGACCACCGCGCGCAGTTGCTCCAGTGACAGGCCGGTCATCAGCGGCTGCCCGGGCGAGGCCGTCTCGCCCAATTCCACATGGCGTTGCATCACGATGCCGCTGTAGGGCGCGCGCACCACGGTGTGTTCCAACTGCTCGCGGGCTTCGGTCAGTGAGGCTTGCGCGGCGCCCACACGCGCCTGTGCGGAGTCCGCGGCCGATCGCGCCTGGTCCAGGGCGGAGCGCGACACCAGCCCCTGGGCGTACACGGTGCTGATGCGTTGGAATTCCGCCTGTGCGGTGGCCGCTTGCGACTGTGCCTCGCGCAGCGCCGCTTCGGCGCGCTCCAGGCGTGCGGTGTGTTCGGTGTCGCGCAGACGCACGATGACGGCGCCTTTCTCCACGTAGTCGTCCACGTCGAAGGGCAGCTCCACCACCCGCCCACTGGTTTGCGCGGACACCGTGGACCGGTTCACCGCCTCCAGCACCCCGTCCAGGACCTGCTCACGGACCACCGTCTCCAGGACGACCTCGGTCACGGGCAAGCTGTCCGCGGCGGCAGCGACACCGCTTGCAAGCAGTGTCGCCACGAGGAATGTTCGACGCATTTCGGCCTCCTAGCGAATCGTCCGGCCATCACGAAAGGCGGCGCCGGCAGGGATGCGCAGACGCGCCAGCACCATGGCCAGCGGACAAAAACCGGTGAACGAGGCCTGCAGCATGTTGGCGCCGACGAAGGCATTGACCCACAGCCAGTACGGGCTGTGAAGATGGGCCAACAGGACGCTGGCGAGGATCATCACCCCCGCGAAGCGCAGGACCAGAGAGTCGATAGTGGTTGGGGTGCTCATGGTGTTCTCCGCAGTTGATCACGCCATCGTTTGGTGCACGCCCATGATGCGGCTGCATGGCAGGCAAGGCCGTGACGCCGGTCAGGTCTTTGGCGATACAGCCCGTAGACGCTGCGTCGTCCGGCGTCAGTGCTGATGGACGTAGGTGCCGGGCGCATCCGCCAGGGGCGGGTAGCCGGCGGCCGGTGCGCCCAGCCCGGGTGGGGCAACCGGTGTGCTGGAGAGGGCATCCAACCAAGCTGTCCATGCCGGCCACCACGAACCCTGCGCTGGCGTTGCCGTGGCCGCCCAGGTCTCCGGGTCGATGTAATGATCGCCATCCACGCGCTGAGTGATGCGATAGCGCCGTCCGCGATGGCCGGGTTCGGAGACGATGCCGGCGTTGTGGCCGCCGCTGGTGAGCACGAAGGTGATGGCGGTGTCGGTCAGCAGATGCAGTTTGTAGACCGAGCGCCAAGGCGCCACGTGGTCCCATTCGGTACCCACGGCAAAGACCGGGACCCGTATATCGGTGAGCGCGATGGGCCGCTCGTCCACTCGGAAGCGGCCGGCGGCCAGGTCATTGTGGAGGAACAGCTGGCGCAGGTACTGCGAATGCATGCGATAGGGCATGCGCGTGGTGTCGGTGTTCCAGGCCGTCAGGTCGGTCATGGGTGTGCGCTCGCCCATCAGGTACTCGTGCACCATCCGCGACCAGATCAGGTCGTTGGAGCGCAGGATCTGGAAGGCGCCGGTCATCTGCCGGGCGTCGAGAAAGCCTTGGGCCCACATCATGTCTTCCAGAAAGCTGAGCTGGCTTTCGTTGACGAAGAGCATCAACTCGCCCGCTTCGGTGAAATCCGTCTGGGCCGCCAGCAGTGTCAGCGAGCCCAGGCGCCGGTCGCCGTCGCGCGCCATTGCGGCGGCGGCGATCGCCAGCAACGTACCGCCCAGGCAGTAGCCGGTGGCGTGCACCGGCTGGCCCGGGACGATGGCCTCAATCGCCGCGAGCGCCCGCATGACCCCCAACCGGCGGTAGTCGTCCAGACCCAGGTCGCGGTCGTCCGGGTCCGGGTTCTTCCACGAGATCATGAAGACGGTGTAACCCTGGCCGGTGAGATATGTCACCAGCGAGTTGGTCGGCGACAGGTCCAGGATGTAGTACTTCATGATCCACGCCGGCACGATGAGCACCGGCTCCGGGCGCACCATCGCTGTGGTCGGGGCGTACTGGATGAGCTCGATGAGCCGGTTGCGGTACACCACCTTGCCCGGTGTGATCGCCACATCGCGCCCGGGCTGGAAGTGCTCGGCGCCCACCGGCCGGTTGCCGGACACGCTCCGCTCCCAATCGTCCATGGCATTTTGCAGGCCGCGCAGCAGGTTCATGCCGCCCTCATCGAGCGTGCGCTTTTGCACCTGCGGGTTGGTGAGAAGAAAGTTGGACGGCGAGAACACATCCAGAATCTGACGGGCGGCAAAGTTGACCGCCGTCTCCTGCTGGCGCGGCACGCCGCGAAGGCCCGTGGTGGCGTTGTGCCACCATTGCTGGCCGAGCAGGAACGACTGCTGCATCAGGTTGTATGGCCAGCGCTGCCAGGCCTCGTCGGCAAAGCGCTTGTCTTGAGGCAGCGGTGTGATGCACGGCTCGCTCGAGCCGCCCCGCTGTGCGCAGTGGCAGGCATAGGCCGCCAGCCGCAGCCATTTTTTGGCCGCTTTGTGGGCCAGCTCCACCTGCTTGCCCGGTGAGAACACCAACTGAGATGCCCAATCCAGGTATGCCCCGGTCAGCGCTGCCGGCGACAATCCGCCGGTGAGATGTGCGACGGTTGCGTGCATGGACCGGTCGATGATCTCTCCCATGGCCGTGGAAGCGAATGCATCCCGTGGGCCGGGCGGATCGGAGGTGGGAGGGACCGGTACATTGGCTGACGATGCGACAGAAACAGCAGCTGGTCTTCGGGGCGATGGCATCGGTGTCAGCCCAAGTTGCGATGCTCACGGGCATCTTCATAGGGCTGATCGTCGCACCGTCGGGCAGCGTCTACGTTGACGCGGGTCAAACCGCGGTGAACCGGCCGCGCGTTCTGCGAGGCAGCAGTGGTAAATTGCCCGGGCAAATCCAACGGGCGCCCGCATGCCGTTCGACAATCCGATCCATCCCCGTCGCGTCCTCGCCGCTCTGGATACCATCGATATGCAATGGCGTGATCCGGCCGCACAAGGCTGGCGCCGGCCGGCGGCGGTGCTGCTGGTGGCTGCGCTGTGTTTGTTCGGCATCCACTACCTGAAGTTTTCCGCCACGCTGCACGAGCTGGTGCGGCGGCTGTCCGGGCCGGGTGGCGGTATGAGCGCGTGGTTGGCGGGGCCGTGGGGAGCGTTGTCCGGCCAACTGTGGTGGGGTCTGGTCCACGCTGTGGGTTATGTGCTCGTTCCGCTTCTGTTCATCCGCTTCGGGTTGCGTCGGCCACTACGGGACATGGGCCTGACCTGGGGGGCGACGACACCCTGGCTGGGCTGGTGTGCGGCACTGGCGGCGCCCATCGTGTTGTTCGCGTTTGTGGCGAGCTTTACCGACAGTTTTCAGCACACGTACCCGTTCTATCGCCTGGCCGGGCGCAGTTGGGTCGACCTGCTGCTGTGGGAGGCGATCTACCTCTCGCAGTTCGTGTTTCTCGAGTTTTTCTTTCGCGGTTTTCTGCTGCACGCGCTGGCGCCGCGTTTCGGCGCGCTGGCCGTGTTCGTGATGGTGGTGCCGTATTTGATGATCCACTTCCCCAAACCGTGGGCCGAGGCCTTTGGGGCGTTGCCGTTCGGAATTCTCCTGGGTGTGATTGCGCTGCGCTCGCGCTCGATCTGGGGCGGGGCGTTCGTGCACATGACCATCGCCGTGTCCATGGACTTGATGAGCCTGGCCCAGACTGGCCGTTGGCCGATGCGATGGGTGCCCTGATGAAGGTGCTGACGGCCATCCGCTGGATGTTGATCGTATCGGCGCTGGCGATCGCCAGTCTGTTCGTGACCTGGCGGTTGCTCGCGGCGGTCGACTTTGCCTATCCGGTGCTCTACGACGTCGTGGGCATTGATCGGACGATTGCCCGCTATGGGCCGGAGAATCGGGTGCGTCCGGGGTTCCATGAAACCACCCGAGGTGAGCGCGAGCGGGTTTTTGCCGCCATCGCCGAGGCGGTGCGGCAGAACGGCGAAGGGCTCGATGCGCTGACCTACCGGGCAGCGGACGGCCGCACGCTGGGTGCGCTGCTGACTGAGGCGGAGATCGTTCATCTCAACGATGTAGCCCGCCTCGTCACCCGCTTCGAACAGGCCGGTTGGCTGTCGTTGGCCGTGCTTGCAGCGCTGCTGCTGTCCGCCCGCTTGCGCGGCGAGCATCCACCGCGCGGGCGCGGATTGGCCTTGGGTGCGGCGATCGGTCTAGGCATCCTGCTTGCGGCCTTGTTCATCATTGGCCCAGAGTCGGTGTTCTACTGGTTGCACGTGCAGGTCTTCCCGGCCGGGCATCAGTGGTTCTTCTATTACCAGGAGTCGCTGATGTCGATGATGATGCGCGCGCCGGTCCTCTTCGGCGCCATCGCGGCGATCTGGCTGCCCTTGGCTGTTTGCGCGACGGTATTGGGGTTCTTGCTGATCCGTCGTTTGCTCGGGGTGGCGCCAGGCTGAGCGGGTAGGGTGCCAGAATCCCGCCCTTCGAGCCGCGGCGGTCATGTTCAGACGCGCTGTAAACACGTCCGTGTGAGCTCGACGGCAGCATCCATGCTGCCGACGGTCTGAACACGACCGCCCCGGCTCGAAGGGCTCACCGTGGTGGTTGCCCGATGATATTCGTTGTCGTCGGCGGAGCGCTCATGAGCTGTCTTGAGTGTTCGTCATTGGGTCGGCTTGCCCCCTTGCGGCATCAGCATCCGCGCCAGTTCGGTGGGGAAGGGGAAGACGATGGTGGAGTTGTTTTCGCCGGCGATGGTGGTGAGTGTGCCCAGGTAGCGAAGCTGCATGGCCTCGGGGCGGCCGGAGAGGATTTCGGCGGCTTCGAGCAGCTTCTGCGCGGCCTGCTGTTCGCCCTCGGCATTGATGATCTTGGCGCGCCGTTCGCGCTCGGCTTCGGCCTGGCGGGCGATGGCGCGGACCATGCTCTCGTCGATGTCGACGTGTTTGATCTCGACATTGGCGACTTTTATGCCCCAGTCGTCGGTCTGCACGTCCAGAATCTCCTGGATGTCCTTGTTGAGCTTGTCGCGCTCGGCGAGCATCTCGTCCAGTTCGTGCTTGCCCAGAACCGAACGTAGCGTGGTCTGGGCCAGTTCGCTGGTGGCCTGCATGTAGTCGGCCACCTGGATGATGGCCCGTTCGGGGTCGATGACGCGGAAGTAGATCACTGCATTCACACGCACCGAAACGTTGTCGTGGGAGATGACATCCTGCGAGGGTACGTCCAATACCAGGGTACGCAGGTCGGCGCGAACCATCTGCTGCACCCAAGGGATGAGAATGATCAGCCCTGGGCCTTTGACCCCGGTGAAGCGGCCGAGGGTGAAGACCACGCCCCGTTCGTACTCGCGCAGGATCTTGATTGTCGCCCACAGGAACAGGATGACGATGACGACGATGGGGATCAGGAAGATCCATTGTGTATTCATCATGGCGTGTCTCCTTCGTGGACGTGCAAGGTCAGCCCCTCGATGCGGGTGATTTGCACCGTCTGTCCAACAGTCAGATGGGCAGGCGAGACGGCGTGCCAGCGTTCACCGTGCGCGAGCACATAGCCTTGTCCACCCGACCACTCCAGCACGCGCGCGTGCGCGCCCAACATTTCTTCCCGTCCGGTGACGACCGCCCGTCGGTGGGCGGTCAACGCCAGGTGCATGACCGCCAGTGTTGCGACCAGGCTCAGTGCGGCGATGGCGGCGACGAAGGGCAGCGGTACGGTAAAGCCCGGAACGTCAGTGTCGATGAGAATGGCCAATCCCAGCGCCAGGGAGACCGCACCGCCGATACCCAAAATGCCGAACGAGGGCGCGAAGGCTTCGGCGACCATCAAGGCAATACCCAACAGAATCAACGCCGCACCGGCATGGTTCAGGGGCAGCAGGGTGAGTGCGTACATGCCCATGATCAGGCAGATGGCGCCGACTGTCCCGGGGTAGAGGGCGCCAGGGTTCATGAACTCGAAGATCAGCCCGTAGACGCCGATGAGCATCAGAATGATGGCCACTTGTGGGTTGGTCAGGGTGGCGAGCACACGGGTACGCCAACCCGGTTCCAGGCGTTCGATGGCCAAGCCCGCGGTGGCAAGGCTGCGTGCCTGCTCCGCCACGATGACCTCGCGGCCGTCGACACGCGCCAGCAAGTCCTCGGGGTTGCGGGCGATGATGTCGATGACCTCCTGCTCCAGGGCCGACCCGGCGGACAGGCTGGCCGCTTCGCGCACCGCCTGCTCGGCCCAGTCCGCATTGCGGTCGCGAAGCTCCGCGAGGGATCGGATATACGCCACCGCGTCGTTGATCGCCTTGGATTCCGACGCGTTGGCCGGAGCGGCCGGCTGCTCAACGTCGTCATCCGCATCGGCCTCTGGCTTCGGCGTGCCGCCGATGGCGACCGGAGTGGCGGCCCCCAGATTGGTGCCGGGCGACATGGCGGCGATATGGCTGGCATAGAGGATGTATGTCCCGGCACTGGCGGCCCGTGCACCGCTGGGGTGAACATACGATGCAACAGGTACCGGCGAGGCGAGAATGGCGCGGATGATCTCGCGCATACTGCTGTCGAGACCACCGGGGGTATCCATGCGCAGGATGACCAGCGCGGCGTCCGCCTCCGCGGCGGTCGCCAAGCCGCGAACGACATAGTCCGCTTGCGCCGGTCCGATGGCACCGTCCAGCTCGAGCATCAGTACACGCTGACTGCCTGCCGGTATCTGGGCCGCGGCAATGGCCGTGGCCAGCACAGCGACCCATGCCAGCCAGGACAATGGCTGGTCGAGCAAGTGCCGGGCAGGGCAGGTGGAGCGTTGAGGCGATGACATGCGCGTGCCGGTAAGGTCAGCGGAAGCAACAAAGCGGCGCTGACGGTTACGCATCCGGCGTATCCGCCGCTACCCGGTCGAGACAACAATGCCGACGGCGCGTTCCGGATGCGACGATGGTGGACAACAGTGGAGGGCAGGATGGCGTCGTGTACAACGTTGATCGGGCCGGCGGACTATCGGTCCATGGCATGGAAGAACGGCGGCGGGGCCACCACTGAGGTGCTGCGTCACCCCGCCTCACCCGATACGCCGTTCCTGTGGCGCATCAGCATCGCCGAGATTCGCCAGCCGGGGCCGTTCTCGCGCTTCGAAGGTTATGACCGTTCGATCCTGGTGATCGACGGCGCGGGGATTGTGCTTCAAGTTGACGGTGAGTCGGTGACGCTGGACAAGGCGGCGGGGTTTTACCAATTTAGTGGCGATCAGGACGTGCAGTGCGCGCTAATCGACGGCCCCACGCGCGATTTCAACCTGATGATCGACCGTGAACGTATGGCCGGAACCGCTGAACTCCTGTACCTGGGGGACACGACACAACCCATTGAACCGCCAGCGGGTGCGACGGTGATCGTGCACCCGCTGGACGCGGTGGCCAACGTCGAAACGGCCTCCACAGCTGTTACTGTGCCCGCCGGTTCGACCCTGATGCTGGAGGCGGCCACTGCCTTGACGCTCTCGGGCAGCGGCCGCTGCGTGGCGATCAGTCTTCGAGCGTGAAACCCAGCTTGACCGTGACCTGCCAGTGCGCCACCTTACCGCCGTCCACCACGCCACGGGTCTCGATGACCTCGAACCAGCGGATGTTCTTCAGCGTCTTCGAGGCCCGCGCCAAAGCCACCTGTACGGCCTCTTCGATGCCCGTCGGGGACGAGCCGGTGATCTCGGCGATCTTGTACACATGTTCGCTCATGGCAACTCCTTTCGCGTCTGCCTGTCTACAACCATACGCCAGCGGACAGCGTTTCGCCCGCCGACGTTCCCGAGCCGGTGCGGAGGGTGAAAAAAGAGCTGGCAATGCTTGGCGGAGGGGGGTAATCTGCTTAACCGCAGAGTTCCTATCGTAATACCCTGGCAGTGCTATCCGTCACAGGCAGTCACTCCCGAAACGGTTTTTCGTACGATCTGCAATACCCGTAACACAGCAATTGAGTTCAGGAGTTTCACCCTTATGATGACTGGTACTGTTAAGTGGTTTGATGACGCCAAAGGCTTCGGCTTTATCGCAGCTGACGATGGCAGCGGCGACGTTTTCGTCCATCACTCCGCGATCAACGGTTCGGGCTTCAAGACCTTGGCTGAAGGCCAGAAGGTCCAGTTCGAAACCCAGAAGGGCCCGAAGGGTCTGGCTGCCAAGAACGCGACCCCCCTGTAATATCGCGCTCTAAGGTTTGCAACAGACGGGGTGACCGCAAGGTCACCCCGTTTTATTTTGTGCGCTCGCCCGCGTCACCCCATACCGCTACCTGACCAAGCTTGGCTAGCCTGATGCGCATCGCGCCTGCCGATTGTTCCCGCCTCCAGTAAACGACTACGCTCGCCCCCGGTTGAACGGTGACCGATCAAGAGGCCATGGACATGCACACACCATCGAGCGGGAACGCGGCAATCCCCAACGTACTGACCATCGCCGGGTCCGACCCCAGCGGCGGTGCGGGTATCCAGGCCGACCTCAAGACCTTCTGTGCCCTTGGCGCATTCGGCACCACAGTCATCACCGCGCTGACCGCACAGAACACCCAGGGCGTCAGTGCTGTACATGCCATCCCAGCGGCGTTCGTGGCCGCCCAGATCGACACCTTGTTCGACGACGTGACCATCCACGCCGCCAAGCTGGGCATGCTCGCCGACGCGGAGATCATCCACGCGGTGGCCGGCTGCCTGGGCCGGCGGCGGCCATCGTTCCTGGTGCTGGATCCGGTCATGGTCTCCAAGAGCGGTCATCGGCTGCTTGCCGAGGATGCAGTGGCCGCCCTGCGCGATACCTTGCTACCCATGGTCGACTTGATCACCCCCAACCTGCCCGAGGCGGCGGATCTGTTGGGTGAATCGGAGGCCGTCGATCGTGACGCCATGCTGTCCCAGGCCCGCCGCCTGGCGGCTCTGGGGCCGGCGGCCGTATTGCTCAAAGGCGGCCATCTGGGCGGCACCGACAGCCCCGACCTGCTGCTCAGCGACGGTCAGGTGCACTGGCTGGAGTCCCCGCGTGTGGCCACGCGCAACAGCCACGGCACCGGCTGCACCTTATCCGCCGCCATCGCCGCACTGCGCCCGCAGCGCTCCGCCTGGTTGGCCGCGGTACGCGAGGCCAAGGGCTACCTCACCGAAGCCCTGCGCAGCAGCGACCGTCTGCGGGTCGGGTCAGGGCAGGGGCCGGTACACCATTTCCATCGCTGGTTCTGACGGGTCAGCCCCTTCAACCGCTAGCGAAGCCAGGTGCGCGGGATCTCGAGTCGAATCAAGTTCTTCAATGTAGGATGGGTTGAGCGCAGCGATACCCATCAGCCGCATTTGATCGAAGCGGCGTCCCCGAGGTGGTTCGCCGCCGCTCCATGATGGGTATCGCTGCGCTCAACCCATCCTACATAGCGTTGCCCATCGCACTCGGCAGCCGGCTGCTCGAAGGCACCGACGTGAGCCAGCGGATGAGGGAGGACCGTGGTCGGACCGTCGGCAGCATGGATGCTGCCGTCGAGCGCACACGGACGTGTTCACAGTGC
>CBFGWV010000082.1:0-16434 GCA_965652545.1 uncultured Candidatus Competibacteraceae bacterium
TTCTCTGTGGTTTGCGAAGACGACGGAGGATCGCATGGCCTGGACTGAAATCACTCGCCGCACTATGGCCGGAGGCGGCCTCGCGATGCAAGCGATTGCACGGACGAGGAGGGGGCGTTGCTGCCCAGGGACTTCCCGCCCTTCACGAAAGCTGTGGGCGGTCCTGTGTGACATAACGGCCCGACGGTCGAGATCTTCAAGCATGGCTCATCATCGCGTCCATCCGCAGCGCCGCAAGTGAATGAAAGTAATGGAATTACTTTTGAGACAAACTCTTAGGGGACGCGACTTCGATCAAGTGAAGCTGATGGGTATCGCTGTCGCTCAACCCATCCTACATTGAAGAGCTTCACCGGGACGGGCTGGGCGTTCAGCGAAGCTGGCGCCCGGCCGCTTGGACCAGCGCACCTTCCAGATCGAGGACCACGGCCGGGGCTACCTTCCAGCGGTGCCAGAACAAGGGCACTTCGTCGGTACGCCCCGGCAGCAGATCGACCAGTTGCCCGCCATCGAGCAGCGTCTGGACCTGCGCTTCGGCAATCAAGCCGTAACCCAGCCCATGGCGGGCCCACTGTGGAAAGCTCTCCGACGCCGGCACCTTGTGCGCCGGAAAGCGAAAGCCGGAGACCCCCAGAAGCGCATCTAGAAACCGGTTGTGCATGGTGTCCTTGCGATTGAAAACCAGGGCCGGTGCCCGGCTCAGGGCGTGGGTGTCGATGCCCCCACTGAACCAGCGCTGGCGAAACCCGGGACTGCACACCAGTCGGTAGCGCATGCGCCCCAGCGGCCGCACGATGCAGCCGGGCAACCCGTCCTCACGGGCTGAGACGCAGGCCTGGACCCGCCCATCGGTCAACAGGCGATGGGTCAGGGTTTGGTCCTCGACCTCGATGCGCAGCTCCAGCCAATGGCGCCGCATCCAGGGCGCCAATGCCGGCGCCACCCAGGTGGCGAGACTGTCCGCATTGACACCCAGAGATACCGCCATCGGTCGCTGGCCGAGCCCCAGGTCATCGAGCAACTCGGTTTCCAGCAGTTTCACTGAATCGACATGGCGCAGCACACGCTGTCCTGCCGCAGTGAGCGACACTGGCCGCTCACGATTGACCAGGGTCAACCCCAACGAACGTTCAAGTCCGCTGACGCGTTGAGAAACCGCGGAGGTGCTGAGGCGCAGAACCTGTGCGGCCGCATCGAAACCGCCGGTCCTGGCGATGGCAGCCAAGGCTTCCATACCTGCCCAATGTACTTTCATAAATCTTAACGACTTTAATATCTATTAAATAATGCTAAAGCATAGCCTCGGCATCGTACGCTGTCAGCACTCGTGAGGAGGCGTGACAATGACGACGTTGCTACAGGGTTTTGGCTTGGGTCTGGGCTTGATCGTGGCCATCGGCGCCCAGAATGCCCACGTACTGCGTGTGGGTCTCGGCGGCACCGGCGTCTGGCCAACCGTTTTGTTCTGTTTGGTGTGGGATGCGTTTCTTATCGCGTTGGCGGTGGCCGGGCTCGGCACTCTCATCGCTAATTGGGATGGCGCGGTGCAACTGGCCACGGTGTGCGGTGGGCTGGTGCTGATCGCCTACGGACTGCGCCAATTGTGGCGAGCGCGCATCGGGTCCTCGGCGCTATCGCCATCGGCGTCCGGTGGCCGCATTCTGGCCACCACGGTTGCCGTGAGCGTGCTCAACCCACATGTCTACCTGGACACGCTGGTTCTGGTGGGCGCATTGGCGGCGGGGCTGGAGCCGTCCAACCGTTGGCAATTCGGCCTGGGCGCCGTGCTGGCCTCGGCATTCTGGTTTCCGGCGCTGGCTTTGGGTGCGCGTCTGCTGACCCCCATCCTGCGCACACCGCGGGCCTGGCAGGTGCTCGACGGTGTGTTGGGGATACTCCTGTTGGCACTGGGCGTAGGGTTCCTGCGCGGGTAGCTCCCCCTGGAACCGCCACCCCCTGGGATCGCCGAGTTGTACTCGGCAGTCGGCCAACGGCCGACCGTTTGATCGCCGGTCAGATTCATGGATCACTTGGCAGTTTCTTCATCGTCTGGAGAAAGGGCCGAGCTTCGCTCGGCTGCCGAGTACAACTCGGCGATCCCAGGGGGCGGCAGGCATCGGCCGGCCGTCGGCGCCTCACAACATGTCAGTAACATCCCCCCGCGACCAGTCGACGCTGCGCACTCGCCAATCGCCGTCGCCATAGTCCTGAAGCGTCAGGTTCAGACGCTGGACCTGGGCACGCAGACTGGCCAGCGCGCTGACATCGTCGACAGGCGCGCCGGCGGTGGCGACCACCAGTTCGGCCTTGGCCACTCCGGGCGAGAGAATCTGAATCGTCTGCACCTTGACCAGCAGATGGATGCGCTGGTTGGCCAGGAAATACAAGCGGACGAGGTTCTCGACCGCCTGACGATCGCGCCCTTCACGGTCGGTGTAATCATGGGCGATAAAGGGACGCAGCGCGCCCAGGTCGCGTTCTTCCGCCGCGGTTTCCGCGGCATCGAACATGGCGCGGATCTGTGCCTCGGGGTCGTCCGGTTCGCCGCTGCACGCGACCAGTGCAAGCAGCAGCGCAACGACAGATAGCGCGTTACGGGTTGTCGACCGTATCGTCCGCAAAACGCTGGACTTGGTGTATGGCACTGTCCCATCCCTTGAGTAATCGTTGGCGCCGGGCGGCATCGCAAGCGGGCTCGAAACGGCGGTCCAGGTGCCACAGACCGGGCAACGCATCCAGGCCGGATACCAGCCCCTGGTGCATGCCGGCCAGCAGCGCGGCCCCCAGGGCCGTGGTTTCGGGGACCTTGGGCCGTTCCACCGGCACATCGAGCATATCGGCCAGGAACTGGCACATCCAGTCATTCCCCACCATGCCGCCGTCTACCCGTAAGGCGGTTGGAGTGGCGGCACCGTCACGGACCATTGCCTCCACCAGGTCGCGCGTCTGGTAGGCCATGGACTCCAAGGTGGCCCGGGCGAGCTCCGCAGGGCCGGTGTCCAGTGTCATACCCAGCAATGCCGCACGTGCACCGGGGTTCCAGTGTGGCGCGCCGAGCCCGGTGAACGCCGGCACCAAATACACGCCCTTATTACCGGGCAAGCCCGCGGCCAAGGCCTCAGTCTGGGCAGCGGTTTCGATGAGCCCCATTCGATCGCGCAGCCATTGCACGGCAGAGCCGGCGACGAAAATGGACCCCTCGACTGCGTAACTGATCCGTCCCTGGAGCCGATAGGCCACGGTGGTCAGCAGCCGGTTGTGCGAGCGCACGGCATGTTCGCCGGTGTTGAGGATCATGAAGCATCCGGTGCCGTAGGTGCTCTTGCTCATACCCGGCTGGACGCAAGCCTGGCCGATGGCGGCGGCTTGTTGATCGCCCGCGATGCCGCACACCGGAATTGACCGGCCCAGGTGACCGGGTTCGGTGGTGCCGAAATCCGCGGCACAATCGCGCACATCAGGCAGCATGGCCGCCGGTACGCGAAACAACGCAAGCAATTCGTCATCCCAGCGTTGCTCATGGATGTTGTAGAGCAGGGTACGTGATGCATTGGTGATGTCGGTGGCATGTACCCGGCCGTTGGTCAGGCGCCACAAGAGGAAGGTATCGATGGTGCCGAAGGCAAGCTTGCCCGCCTCGGCGCGCTCGCGGGCGCCTGCGACGTTGTCCAGGATCCACGCCAGCTTGGTGGCCGAGAAGTACGGGTCGAGCAACAAGCCGGTGCGATCGGTGACACTGTCCTCGGCCCCATCCTCACGCAGGCGCGTGCACATCCGGGCCGTGCGCCGGTCCTGCCAGACGATGGCCGGATAGATGGGTTGACCGCTGTCGCGGTCCCACACCACCGTGGTTTCGCGCTGGTTAGTAATGCCGATGGCTGCGACGGAGCGAGCATCGTCTCCCAGGCGGCCAATGGCCTGGCGACACACTTGCAGGGTCGTGGACCAGATCTCCTCCGGATCGTGTTCCACCCAACCGTCCTGAGGATAATGCTGGCGAAACTCCTGCTGGGCGACGCTGACCGGGTGCCCGGCCGCATCGAACACGATGGCGCGTGAACTCGTGGTCCCCTGGTCGATCGCCAGCAGGTGGCCGGGCTGCGACATGACGTGCTCCTCTCCAATCCGTTCGTTTGCCGTGGATTCTAGTCACAAATGTTTGAATGTGAACATTCCTCGCCTACAGTTTCGAAAGAACCTCACCAGTTGGAAGACCACGCATGAGCCTCAATCCCCGTCAGCAGGAAATGCTGACCATGGTCCGCACGCAGGGCTTCGTCGCCATTGACGTGCTGGCCGAGCAATTCGACGTGACGCCCCAGACCATCCGCCGCGACGTCAACGCACTATGCGAACGGGGGCTGCTGCGCCGTTTCCACGGCGGAGCGGGGTTGCCCTCCAGTACGGAGAACCTCGCCTACCAGGACCGCAAGATCCTCAACCGCGAGGCCAAGCAGGCCATTGCCCGCGAGGTGGCGCGGCACATACCCAACCATGCCTCGCTGTTCATCAATCTGGGCACGACTACCGAGGCGGTGGCACAGGCTTTGAGCGAGCATGTCGGTCTGCGGGTCATCACCAACAACCTCAATGTGGCCGGCCCCATGAGCATCAACCCCGATTTCGAGGTCATCGTGGCCGGTGGCGTGGTCCGCCCCAGGGACCAGGGCGTGACGGGCGAGGCGACGATCGATTTCATCGGTCAGTTCAAGGTCGACTTCGGCATCATCGGGATTTCGGGCATTGACGACGATGGCACGCTGCGCGACTTCGACTACCGCGAAGTGCGTGTGGCAGAGGCCATCATCCAGCACTCGCGGCGGGTTTTTCTGGTGGCTGACGAGTCCAAGTTCGGGCGCAACGCACTGGTCCGACTGGGCCACCTGCGCCAGATCGATGCCTTGTTCACCGACAAGCCGTTGTCCGACGACATGAAGGCCGTCGCGCAGGACTCCGGCTGCGCGGTGTTCGTTGCGGGTGAAGAAACGATGAGTTCGTTTATGCTCGAATCGAACGATTAATTATTCATTTGAAAATTCAAATTGCCTTGCTATAGTCCGCTGCGAAGCACACGCAACCGTATGCGTAGAGCGGAAGGAGGCAGAGGCGTGGACGACAGCACACCGGTGGATCTGCTGATCATAGGGGGCGGAATCAACGGTGCCGGCATCGCCAGAGACGCTGCCGGCCGCGGGCTCTCGGTGGTGCTGTGTGAAAAGGACGATCTGGCCAGCCATACCTCCTCGGCCAGCTCGAAGCTCATCCATGGCGGTTTGCGCTATCTCGAGTATTACGAGTTCCGGTTGGTGGGCAAGGCGCTGGCCGAGCGTGAAGTGTTGCTGCGGGCGGCACCTCATATCATCTGGCCGCTGCGCTTCATCATGCCGCACGTGCAAGGACTGCGCCCCGGGTGGCTGATCCGTATCGGTCTGTTCCTTTACGATCACCTGGACTTCGGCAAACGAAAGTTGTTGCCGCCTTCGCGTGGGGTCGACCTGCGCCGGCATGAAGCCGGTCCGCCGCTGGATGCCGCCATTCGCCGCGGTTACGAGTACTCCGACTGTTGGGTACAGGACGCCCGTCTGGTGGTCCTCAACGCCATGGACGCCGCCACCCGTGGCGCACAGATCCTCACCCGTACACGCTGCGACAATGCCCACCGCGAGGGAGACCTCTGGGTCGCCGAGCTGACCGGCCCCGATGGCAGCCGTCGCAGCGTGAAGGCCAGAGCCCTGGTCAACGCCGCCGGTCCGTGGGTGTCGCGCTTCCTCGATGAAGGGCTCAGCACTCGGCGCGGACACGGTACGCGGCTGGTCAAGGGCAGCCACATCGTGGTGCCCAAATTGTTCGATCACCAGTACGCGTACATCTTCCAGAACCCTGATCAACGCATCGTCTTCGCCATCCCGTACGAGGGCGAGTACACGCTGATCGGGACCACCGACATGGTCTATGACGGCGATCCCGGCACAGTGGCCATCGACGCAAGCGAAATCGACTACTTGTGCGAGACGGCCAATCGTTACTTCCAGCGCAAGCTCGTCCCCACGGATGTGGTGCACAGCTACTCGGGCGTGCGCCCGCTGCTGGACGACCAGGCCGGCAACCCCTCGGCGGTGACCCGCGACTATCTGCTCGACCTGGTTGGCGGGCCCGCCCCGCTGCTGTCGGTGTTCGGCGGTAAGCTCACCACGTACCGCAAGCTGGCTGAGGAGGCAGTGGACAAAATCGCCCCCTTGCTCGGCAGCAACACGGGCGCCTGGACCGAGGGCGGGCACCCGCTGCCCGGTGGCGACATGCCCGCGGCCGACTTCGAGGCCTGGCTTGCCGGGTTCAAGCATCGCCACCCCTGGTTGCCGCCTGCTTTGGCGCGACGCTACGGACGCGAATACGGCACACGGGCCGAAACATTACTGGGCGGCGCGAGCAACCTGGGCGATCTGGGCATGGCCTGCGGCGATGGTGTCTATGCCGCAGAGATCGACTATCTGCGCCGGCACGAATGGGCGCAAACCCTGGAGGACATCATATGGCGGCGAACCAAACTGGGGCTGCACATCAGCGCCGACACACGTGAGCGCATCCAGCAGTATCTGGATCGCGAACCGGCGGTGCGCATGACCGGCTGATTCGCATGGCGTTGCCATTTACCCATAAGAACGACAGAGGAAGGAGGCAAGCACCATGACCCTGGTGCTTCACGAGATCACCAAACGGGTGGGTGCACACACCCATCTGGATGCCATATCGCTGACCCTCGAGCCGGGAAGCTTCTCCGTGCTGCTGGGACGCACGTTGGCGGGCAAGACCAGCCTGATGCGCCTGATGGCGGGCCTGGACACGCCCAGCAGCGGGCGGATCGAGATGAACGGCGTGGACGTCACGCATGTGCCGGTGCAAAAGCGCAATGTCGCCATGGTCTACCAGCAATTCATCAACTACCCCTCGCTGACGGTGTACGACAACGTCGCCTCGCCGCTGAAGCTGGCGCGCATGGATAAGCCGACCATCGACCGCAAGGTGCGCGAGGTGGCCGAGATGCTGCACATCGATGCGCTGCTCGGCCGCCTGCCCGGCGAGCTCTCCGGCGGTCAGCAACAGCGCACGGCCATGGCCCGTGCGCTGGTCAAGGACGCGGAGCTCATCCTGTTCGACGAGCCGCTGGTCAATCTGGATTACAAGCTGCGGGAGGACTTGCGCACGGAACTGCGGAGCATCTTCCGTGCCCGCCAGACCATCGCGGTGTATGCGACCACTGAACCGGGCGAGGCGTTGATGCTCGGCGGCCATACCGCGGTACTGCATGAGGGGCGCTTGCTTCAGTTCGGCGTTACCGCACAGGTGTATCAACAGCCGGCCAACTTGGCCGTGGGCGAGGTGTTCTCCGACCCACCGATGAACCATGTCGACGGCAAGCTGGCGGCCGACGCCTTGACGCTGGCCGGCGAGGTCCGCATGCCGGTACCGGCGCATATGGCCACGCTGGCGCACGGTGCATACCGTTTCGGTATCCGCGCCAATCACCTGAACGTCGCACCCCTGCCGGCACCGGCAGTGTGTGTCGAGGTGCGCTCCGAACTGGCCGAGATCAGCGGCTCGGAAACCTACCTGCATGTTCACTTCGGCGGCCATGCCTGGGTGGTGCAGGAGGAGGGCGTCCATGAGGTGCAACTCGGCCAACGGCTGAATGTATACCTCGACCCCAACCGGCTGTACGTCTTCGATACCTCCGGCGCACTGGTGGCCTCGCCCAGGCGCAACGACCAGGGAGGGCAGTGAGATGGCCCGCATCGACCTCAAGGGCCTGGGCCACAGCTACCTGCCCGGCCCCTCGAAACCCGAAGACTATGCGCTGCGCCCGATGGAGCAGACCTGGGAAGACGGTAAGGCCTACGCCTTGCTCGGTCCCTCCGGCTGCGGCAAGACCACCTTGCTCAATATCATCTCCGGGTTGCTGACGCCCAGCGATGGGCAAGTGCTGTTCGATGGGCGCGATGTCACCCGGCTGCTGCCGCAGGAGCGCAACATCGCCCAGGTTTTTCAGTTCCCGGTGATCTACGACACCATGAGTGTGTACGACAACCTGGCGTTTCCGCTACGCAACCGCGGTATCGCCGAAGCCGACGTGCGTACCCGCGTCGCCGAGGTGGCCGAGATGCTCGAGCTCACCGATGTCCTCACCCGCCGCGCGAAAGGCCTGGGTGCCGACGCCAAGCAGAAGATCTCCATGGGGCGGGGACTGGTGCGCTCCGATGTCTCGGCCATCCTCTTCGACGAGCCGCTGACGGTCATCGACCCGCACCTGAAGTGGCTGCTGCGACGCAAGCTCAAGCAGGTGCACGAGCGCTTCGCCCTGACCATGTTGTATGTCACCCACGACCAGGTGGAGGCCATGACGTTTGCCGACGAGGTGGTGGTGATCTACGGCGGCGAGGTGGTGCAGCAGGGCACCCCGGAGGCCTTGTTCCGCCGGCCGCGTCATACCTTTGTCGGGTATTTCATCGGCAGCCCGGGTATGAACCTGCTGCCCTGCGGCGTGGATGGCCGCCATGCGGTCATTGACGGTACGTACCGCATCCCGCTGGGCGAAGCCAGCCTGGCCAAGCGTCCTGCGGGGGGCTTGCTGGAACTGGGGGTGCGCCCTGAGTTCGTCGAACTGCGGCCGGCGGTCGCCGGTGATCGGGACTTGCCCGTAGAGGTGACCGCGGTGGAGGACTTGGGCAATTACCTGCTGGTGACCGCGCACCTGGGGCAACGCATCCTCAAGGTGAAACTGCCGGAGGACGCCTCAGTGAGCCCAGGGCCGGCGGCGGTGCATTTCCCACCCGAGCACACGCTGCTCTACGCCGACTCGTTGCTGGTGGAGTGAGCCATGGACAAAGTCGTCAATCAAAAAGCCTGGTTTCTGGTCCTGCCGGTGCTGATCATCGTGGCCTTCTCGGCCATCATCCCGCTGATGACCGTGGTGAACTACTCGGTCCAGGACATCTTCGACCCTTCGACCCGTGTATTCGTGGGCACCGAGTGGTTCGAGGAGATCGTTCGTGACAGTGACCTGCACGGCGCCTTGCTGCGTCAGTTCGGGTTCACGTTCGCCGTCCTGGCCATCGAGATTCCCTTAGGCATTGCCATTGCCTTGTGCATGCCCACCCGCGGCCGCTGGGTGTCGGTCTGCCTGGTGTTGTTGGCCCTCCCGCTGCTGGTGCCTTTCAATGTCGTCGGTACCATCTGGCAGATCTTCGGGCGCGCCGATATCGGCCTGGGCGGTGCGGCGCTCAAGAGTATGGGGGTGGCCTACAACTACACCAACGACTCGCTGCATGCTTGGCTGACCGTCCTGGTCATGGACGTCTGGCACTGGACATCCCTGGTGGTGCTGCTGTGCTACGCCGGTCTGGTCGCCATACCGGATGCCTACTATCAGGCCGCGCGCATCGATGGGGCCTCGAAGTTCGCAGTGTTCCGCCACATCCAACTGCCGAAGATGGGTGGTGTGCTGGTCATCGCCGTGCTGCTGCGCTTCATGGACAGTTTCATGATCTACGCCGAGCCGTTCGTGCTCACCGGCGGCGGGCCGGGCAACTCCACGACCTTCCTCAGCCAGTACCTCACCACGATGGCCGTAGGCCAATTCGACCTGGGGCCGGCGGCGGCGTTCTCGCTGATTTACTTTCTGATCATCCTGCTGGTGTCCTGGGGGTTCTATACCGCCATCACCCGCGCCGGTCGAGACTGATAGGAGCGCACCATGGGATTCAAGCCCCGTCACCTCGCACTGATCGCCTACATCGTGTTCCTCATGGTGCCGATCTACTGGCTGATCAACATGTCCCTGAAGACCAACGCAGAGATCTTCAGCGGCTTGTCGCTCTGGCCAAGAGATCTGACCTTCGCCAACTACAAGACCATCTTTACCGATGCTTCGTGGTACTCGGGGTATATCAACTCGATCATCTACGTGGCGATGAACACGGCGATTTCGCTAACGGTGGCCCTGCCGGCGGCGTATGCGTTCTCGCGCTACCGTTTTCTGGGCGACAAGCACTTGTTCTTCTGGCTGCTGACCAACCGCATGGCTCCGCCGGCGGTGTTTCTGCTGCCATTCTTCCAGTTGTACTCCAGCGTCGGCCTCATGGACACGCACATCGCCGTGGCCCTCGCCCATTGCCTGTTCAACGTGCCCCTGGCGGTGTGGATTCTGGAAGGCTTCATGTCCGGCATCCCCAAGGAGATCGACGAGACGGCGTACCTGGACGGCTACAGCTTTCCGCGTTTCTTCCTGACCATCTTCCTGCCGCTGATCCGGGCGGGCATCGGTGTCACGGCGTTCTTCTGCTTCATGTTCTCGTGGGTGGAACTGCTCATGGCACGCACGCTGACCACCGTCGATGCCAAACCCATCGCCGCCATCATGACCCGAACCGTCAGCGCCGCGGGTATCGACTGGGGGCTTCTGGCCGCCGCCGGCGTGCTCACATTGATACCTGGCGCGCTGGTGATCTGGTTCGTGCGTCGTCATATCGCCCGCGGCTTCGCGCTCGGCCGGGTCTGAGGAGGGCTGTCCCATGACATTGAACTGGATGGCCTGGACCGGCCCCACTGCACTGTTCTTCAGCGCGATCGCTCTGATGCTGGTGTGTTTTACGGTGGCGGAGATCGTCTATCCCACCGTGGAACGCCGCGGCTGGCTGCCGATGCGCACCACCCGCGGCGACCGCCTGTTCATCGGGCTGCTCACCAGTGCGTACATACACCTCGCGTGGCTGGGACTGACTGACCTGCCCCTGTGGTGGGGCAGCCTGATCGCCCTGGCCTGGTTGGCCGCGCTGCTGCGCTGGGGATGAACCAACCCCGCCGGACGGCGTGCCGTGGCCGTCTGGCGGGATGTACACGGCCTGTGTCAACAGGCCCACGGCACCATGATAACCAATGGAGGACGTAACAATGGCGACACCTCGCCCCCTGACTGAAAAGCGGTACCGAATCCTGCGCCTGGCGATGGCCACGGCCCTCGCAGCCGGCGGCACGCTGGCGGTGGCGCCGGCACACGCCGACATGGCCGCTGCCGAGAAGTGGATCGACAGCGAATTCCAGCCCTCCAGCCTCTCCCGCGACGACCAGGTCAAGGAGATGGAGTGGTTCATCAAGGCGGCTGAACCTTTCAAGGGCATGGACATCCGAGTCGTTTCGGAAACCATCACCACCCACGAGTACGAGGCCAAGACCCTGGCCCGCGCCTTCACAGAGATCACCGGGATCAATGTCACCCACGATCTGATCCAGGAGGGCGATGTCATCGAAAAACTGCAGACGCAGATGCAGTCGGACGAGAACATCTATGACGCCTACGTCAACGACTCCGACCTGATCGGCACCCATTTCCGCTATGGCAAAGTCGTGCCGCTGTCGGACTGGATGAGCGGGGAGGGTGCTGATGTCACCAACCCGATGCTGGACATCGATGACTTCATCGGCAAGAGCTTTACCACCGGCCCCGACGGCAAGCTCTACCAGCTTCCGGACCAGCAGTTCGCCAACCTGTATTGGTTCCGCTACGACTGGTTCCAACGCCCCGAACTCCAGGCGCAGTTCAAGGAGATCTACGGCTACGACCTGGGCGTACCGGTCAACTGGTCCGCGTACGAGGACATCGCCGAGTTCTTCACCGAGCACGTCAAGGAGATCGATGGCCAGCGTGTCTACGGCCACATGGACTACGGCAAGAAGGACCCGTCCCTGGGCTGGCGTTTCACCGACGCCTGGTTGTCCATGGCCGGTGCCGGCGACAAGGGCATACCCAACGGCTTGCCGGTGGACGAGTGGGGTATCCGCGTCGACGGTTGCCGCCCGGTGGGCTCCAGCGTCGCCCGCGGCGGCGCCACCAACGGGCCGGCGGCGGTGTACGCGCTGACCAAGTACATCGACTGGCTGAAGGCCTATGCGCCGCCCCAGGCCGCCGGTATGACCTTCTCCGAGGCCGGACCGGTACCTGCCCAAGGCAATGTCGCCCAGCAAATTTTCTGGTACACGGCGTTCACCGCCGACATGGCCAAGCCGGGCACCCCGGTGGTCAACGAGGACGGCACGCCCAAGTGGCGCATGGCCCCCTCGCCCCATGGTCCGTACTGGGAAGAGGGCATGAAGCTGGGGTATCAGGACGCCGGTTCCTGGACGCTGATGCAGTCCACCCCGGTGGATCGCCGTAAGGCCGCCTGGTTGTACGCCCAGTTTGTGGTGTCCAAGTCCGTCTCGCTGAAGAAGACGCTGGTGGGTCTGACCCCCATCCGTCAGTCCGACCTGGACACCGATGCGATGACCGAAGCCGCTCCGCGGCTCGGTGGCTTGGTGGAGTTCTACCGTAGCCCGGCACGGGTGCAGTGGACCCCCACCGGCACCAACGTGCCCGACTACCCCAAGCTGGCCCAGCTGTGGTGGGCCAACGTGGCCGAGGCCGTCACCGGTGAGAAGACCCCGCAAGAGGCCATGGACAGCCTGGCCGAGCAGCAAGACCGCATCCTGGAGCGTCTGGAGCGTGCAAACGTGCAGGGCGAGTGCGGACCCAAGCTCAATGAAGAGCAGGATCCCGAATACTGGTTCAGCCAGCCGGGCGCACCCAAGGCCAAGCTCGAGAACGAGAAGCCCAAGGGCGAGACGGTCTCCTATGACGAGCTGATCAAGTCCTGGGAGGCCGCGCAGCAGTAAAACCTAACCCAACCTGACCAAGCCCGAGCCGGCCCCCCGTGGCCGGCTCTTTCTTTTGCGCGGGCGCGGTTGTTTTCGCTCAGGTTGCAGCCATCGGGTCGTAGCGGCGCCCACCAGACGCCCGACCGACTGTGCCATCATGCTCGCCCCCCCTTTTGCTGGAGAGCTTTGAATGTTGGAGAACTTCACGCGTGAGCAATGGCAGGAACTGGTGACGCAGTCGTTCACCGTGCAGTTGGGCGCTGACACCAATCAGGACTGGCAGCTCAACGAGGTGCGGATCTGGGGAGACGCCGACGCCGAGCGCCACGCGCGTGCGCCGTTCACCCTGTGTTTCCGTGGTCCCCAGCAACCGTTCGCTGGCCAGGGGACGTATCAGCTCCGGCATGCCGAATACGGCACCATGGAGATGTTTCTGGTGCCGACGGGGCCGGACGGTAAAGATGGGATGTGTTACGAGGCGGTGTTCGCCTGATCCTGCTGCGCAGCCCCGCCGTCCACACGTCGGCGGGGCGTATGTCGCGGCGTTAGCGCAACAAGGCGAAAACCGCGGCGTACGGCGTACCCGACGCGGCCTGTGGAAGCGGGTCCAGACGCAACTCCATGCCGCCGGCATGCGGATGGCGCAGCGTATACAGACCACCACCAAGAGGCTTGTCGAGGCTGCCCATGAAATGCACGGTGAACTGCTCGATGTAGGTGGACGAGTTCTCCTGATCGACGACCTCGGTCAGCTGAAGATGCTGTACCAACTGCAAACCCTGCCCCCCGTAGACCTCGAATCGCTCGCCGATCAGACGGCTGAACAGCGACCGGCTGGGCAGCAAGGGGCCCTGACGACCGGGGGAGGGCAGAAGACCAGACGACAGCTCGGTTCGCCCGCCTTGCGCGAACGCGGGTACGGTCGACCCGAGCACCAGCGAACCGGCACAGCCGGCGATAAACTGACGACGATTCAACATGAGAATGGCTCCGGTAATTATGTTTTCGATCTGTCCGAAGGTGACCATTCCATCAGTCGGTACACACCGGTTTCTTGAACCGGCTTGAATCCAAGCCGCAGGTACAGTGTCTGGGCGGGGTTGAACATCTCCACATGGATGGACACGCGTTTTGCGCAACGCCGTCCTTCCGCGATCAAGTCCCCGATCAATGCCGTACCGATGCCCCTCGATCTGAAATCCGGCAGCAAGGCGATGTCCATGATGCGGATTTCCTCGCTCCAGCGGGCGACGTACAAACGTCCCGCCGGTGCGTTGCCCATCAGTATGACGTGGTAGCTCGCCCCCGTGTAGTGGGTGCGATAGTGGTGGTCCTGGGCTTCGAACTGCTGCGTGACGAAGGCCTCTTTCTGCGCATCGGGCCAGTCGGTGCGGGCCAGTTCGTCTTCGCGCGTACTGGCGTAGACGGCGCGTAGAAACGCCCGGTCGGCATCGCCGGCCGGGCGCAGGGAGATGCCCGCTGTGCGTTGATCAGACACGGTCCACTCAGGTCCTCGGTGGGAAGACGCCTTGCAGGGCGATACAGAAGTAGAACGTGAGATACGGCATCATGTTGTTGTGGGGTTGATCGCCGCCGGCGGGGGCCAGCGCTTCCCCAGCGAGCATCGCGTTGGCGCTCGATTGATAAAGCGTACCGCCCGTAGAACCGGCGAAAGACGTCGCCGAACTGATGATATTGGCATCAGCCGGATCCAGGCCATTTGCGCGAAGAGCATGACTGTGCGATGGAATCTCCGATTCCAGCAACGACACGGTTTCCGAGCCCCCTGTCTCGCCCAGATCATGCAACGACAAACCGGGGCCCTGGCCCGGCTGCATCGGTGCGCGCCCCTGGAGATCCGGCAGCGCGAAATTGGACTTTCCGTTTCCCCCGTAAGTAGTGCCCAGTAGGGAGAACAAGGCGGTGTTCTGTGAGAGCGGCATCAACTGGCCGTCACACCACGCCCATCCCTTGGGTGCGAAATTAAAGGGGAAGATACGAATCTCAGCTACGAATGGGTCGGCCATGGATCGCCTCTCAAGTGGGACTCGGGAAAATTCCGAAGAGCGAAATAATGAAGTCGACGCACAAGTATGGCTGCATATTGGAGTGTGGTTGACTGCCACCCACCGCGCCGATGGCCGCTGCGTTCATGTTGTCCGTCGGCGCGTCATTTATATAGGGTGTGATGTTGAATGAGTTGGCCGGTAAGTTGTTGCCGGGGTTCACTTGGTCGCCATTGACGCCTGCACCCAGCAGCGGGTGGCCATGCGCCGGAATCTGGCTCACTGTCAGCGTGATCTCCTCGGCACCACCGGTCTCCGCCAAGATAAAGCCATTTCCTTGATGAATCGGTAAACGGCCGCGTAAATCGGGGAGGGCAAAGGTTGACTGCCCATCGCCGCCATACGTGGTCCCGATCAACTGAAACAACGTTTCGTTCTCGGAAATCGGCAGTAGCTGCCCTTCGCAAAACATCCAGCCTGCCGGTGCAAAGTTGCCGGCAAACATGCGGATTTCGCCTACATAGGGTTGTGCCATGACGATCTCCTAGTTCGGGCTCGGGAAAATGCCCTGGAGGGCGATGCAGAAACTTATCGTCAAAAACGGCTGCATGTTGAGGTGGGCCTGGGAGCCACCGGTGTTCGTGACGCTCGCGGCGTTCATGCTGACCAGGCTCGCAGGCTGATGATAGACATTGTTGCCCCCACCCAGATATCGCCCCGTCGGCACCGCATTACCGCCGGTTGCGTTGTTCGAGACATTGACCACGTGCGTATGTGTCGGCAGTTCGGCAATCGACAAGGTGTGTGCCTGCTCTCCGCCCCGCTCGCCGAGGGTATGGCCGCTCCCCACGTGAATCGGTGTCCGTCCGCGCAGGTCGGGGAGGGCGAAGTTCACCCGCCCGTCACCGCCAAAGGTCGTGCCCAACAGTGAGAACAGTGCTTGATTCTGGTTGATCGGTAGCAGTTGGCCGTTGCAAAGCGCCCATCCTTTGGGCGCAAATACAAAGCTCATCATTCTAATTTCCGACAGGAACGGCTCAGCCATTATCTCCTTCCCCTTTTTGGTTGTTGTCTGACGTCGATTACGGACACGTGGCACCTGTGCCGATGAAGCCTCCGCCACCCGGTCCCGCCGCAGCGCTGCCGGTGGGGCTACCGCCGATCGCAGCCTGAACGAATGCGGTTACCGCGGCGGTGTCAAAAGGCGTACCCCCGTAGCCCGGCAATCGCACGGTCGTAGTCTGGCGCTGGCGAACCCGGAAATCGGTTCCACCGTTGCGTCCGGAGCCGTTGATGGTGTTGGTTCCGAAATTCACGCAAGTCAGAACCGTATCACCGGGTGTTACACCATTGTTGAGGTGAATGCCTTGAGTGATCAGCCCGATCGCAGGGTTATTGCCCGGGTTGGCAATGGTATTGCCCGAAACCGTGTTGTTGAAGTTGCCTCCCACTACAACGCCGGCGCCCGCCTGCATATGCAGGCCCTGGTTGTTGTATTGCCTCAGTTGATTGTTGGAGGTGGTCACGGTCATTGTGCCTTCCCCAGCTTGCTGGAGCTTGAGGCCATCGCCCTCGAGCGAACCGGAGTTGGCTGTGGCGGCCACGCCGACAGTGTTGTTGGTGAAGGACCCGGTCAGGGAGCCGGTGCCCACGTCTTTCACGATGAGGACCGCATGTCCAACAGAGTCTCGGAACGTGTTGCTGTCGATGAGCAGCGTAAATGCGCTGGTACTGCCGCTGCTCA
>CBFGWV010000083.1:0-16386 GCA_965652545.1 uncultured Candidatus Competibacteraceae bacterium
TTGCCGGTCTCCGCGAACTGCGCCCGGAAAGCATCGTAATCGCCACCGGCGGCGACCTCCGCCAAGGCTCCCGAGGTCTCCTGCAGGCCTTGCACCTTGCTCAGAAAATCCTCCCAATCGGACCAGATCTCCGCCTTCGCATCCGTATCACCCTCACCAGAGCCCTCCGCAAAGCCCTCCTCCATGCGCAGGCTGAGCTGGTGGATCAACGACGCATTGCGGGCCGCGATATCCGCGTCGAACGCCATATCCCCCTTGGCCATGGCACCCAAAGGGCCGAAATTCCAGCGGATCACCTGCATCAGCGATTGCCGATAGGTAATCACGTCCTCCGGCTTGGTCTGCGCCTGTCCCAGCAACGGCATGGCGGCGGCCAGAACGGCCAGGGTCAATATAGAACGACGCATTGACAACTCCTTGGACTGGATCCAGGGAACGCCCCTGTCCGTACAAAGATAGACCGAGCCCGCACGACTGGCCCGGGAAATGCATCGATACAAAGCATGGTGATCGATAGTCCTGGAGACACTGCCATGAAGGCCCGCCAACACTGCCCAAACCCCACATCCAGCGCCGCCACGACCGGGGATGCGCCACTGACGGCTGACGCACTGCGTCGGGAGAACCGAATTTTCGGCAACTGCGGCGGCACCAGTGCGTCCAACCGCAACCTCGGCTTTGTACCGGCGTTCCTGGATACGGCCACCAATTACGTCTACCGCGCCTGCTTTCGCAACGGGCAGCCCGCCCCAGTCCACTTGCTCGACGGCCTGCCGGCCGACCTGGTCATCTGTCAGGCCGAGGACGGCCGAGTGACTGCGGTCAAACCCTCGGTGATTTCCGGCTTCCTGCGCGGCAACCGCTTTTACACCCGCGAACAGGCCGCCGCGGCGGTCGGCGACACACTCACTGCCTGTGCTTGAACCGCGCTAACGGATTTGCCGCCACGCCAGCTCGCCGGCGACCTCTCGCCATTGCCCCGGCACCAGCCCATCGACCCGCCACGGCCCTATCGCCACACGCACCAGACGCAGGGTCGGGAACCCGACCGCCGCCGTCATCCGCCTGACCTGCCGATTACGCCCCTCGTGTATCGTCAACTCGATCCAGGTGGTCGGAATGTGCGCGCGAAAGCGAACCGGGGGGTCGCGCGGCCATAGCATCGGTTCGTCCATCAGGCATCGCGCGGCGGCCGGGAGGGTCGGGCCATCGTTCAACACGAGGCCGCGACGCAGGGGCTCGAGATCGGCCTCGCATGGGGCACCTTCGACCTGCGCCCAATAGGTCTTCGGCAGCTTGAACCGCGGGTTGGCGATACGCGCCTGCAGGCGGCCGTCGTCGGTCAGCAGCAGCAAGCCCTCGCTGTCCTTGTCCAGCCGCCCGGCCGGGTACACCCCGGGCAGGTCGATATAATCGGCCAGACGCGCCCGTCCGGTGTCGTCGCTGAACTGCGAGAGCACGTTGAAAGGTTTGTTGAAGAGGATCAGCCGGCTCACGTGTGATCGAGGACGAACCCGGCGAAGCGGTCCAGCACGGCATCGCCGGCCTGCAAGTGCGGCGCGTGCCCGCAGTCGGGGATCATCCAGCCGGTGGTGGGGCCGCCGCTGTGGCGGACGATCAAATCCACCTGCTCGGCCGTGCCGTACTCATCGCCCTCGCCCTGCGCCGCCAGCACCGGACAAGCGATGCTCGCGAGCCGGTCGACCATCTGCCAGTGGGCGAACGCCGGTTGCAGCCACGTATCCGCCCAACCGCCGAAGGTCGCGGCCGTCTTCTCGCCGTGGTAGCGGGCCAGCCGCGCGGGCAGGTCGGTATTGTGGAAGGCCTCGCGCGCCTGGCGGATACCGGCCAGGGTTTCCGGCTCGACGATCACATGCGCGGCCATGGTCAGAGCCGCCAGCGGCCCCCGCGGGTGAAAGGCCGCGTACAACAGCGCAATGGTGCCCCCGTCGCTGTGACCGACGAGGACAGGGTCCGCGATACCGGCGGCCGCAAGAATCCCCGGCAGGACGACGTGCGATTCCCTGTCCAGGTAATCCAGCGGCCGCGGCCCGTCCAGCGGGTCGGAGCCACCGAAGCCGCGCCGCTCGTAGATGAAGCCGGCGCACCCGGTGGCCTGGCATAGCCGGGCGGGAAAGTCCTTCCACTGCGCGATGGAGCCCAGCCCTTCGTGCAGGAACACCAGCGTGCCCCGGCGCGGCACAGCCGGCCGCAACCAGCGTGCGGCCAAACGGGCGCCATCGACCTGATACGCCGTATCACTGATCGCCAGGCTCACGATTCGTCATCCTCCATATCGTCGACGTCGTCCGCCGTGTCGTCATCGTCCGAGTCCTCCAACTGCCCTTCGGCCCGCGCCTGGAGCAAGGCCCCGATCACCGCCATGCGCTGCTCGCCCGAGCGCATCTCCAGCAAGGCTTGGCGGGCCGCCGTGGGGATGGGCAACAACTCGGACAGGCGATGACTGACCCAGGCGACATCGTCCCAGTCTTCGCACAGGATGCGCCGGTAGCCGGACAACTCGGCCCGGTTGAGAATATCGCGCAGCAGCTTGAGCAAGGCGGTGTACTGCGCGGGAACCGGCACCGACGGCTCCGGCGCCAACCACTGCACCTCGCCCAAAACCAAACCATCGTCGCGGCTGTGGTGGCGAATGACCATGAAGCGTGCCTCGCCGCGACAGGTCAGGCCCAGCAGCCCGTCGTCGAGCTGGTCGAAGTCCACGATGCGCGCCGCGGTGCCCTGCGGCCAGAAATCCGCCGCCCCCGTCTCCTGCCCGTCCTTGATGAGCACGACACCGAAGGGCTCACCGGCACGCAGGCGCTCGCTGACCATGTCGAGGTATCGGGGCTCGAAGATGCGCAGGTTGAGCGGCCCGCCGGGAAACAGCACCGTGTGCAGGGGGAACAGCGGTATGGTCGCATCGACGGTCATTCACTTCCTCTGGCGATCAGCCCCAGCGGGTCATCAATGTATTGTCGACGTCCAGTTGGTCCAATACCCGGGCGACGATGAAATCCACCAGTTCGGACACCTGCTGCGGCCGGTGATAAAACCCCGGGTTGGCGGGCAGTATCACCACGCCCTGGCGGGCCAGGGCGAGCATGTTCTCCAGGTGAATCACCGAGAAGGGCGTCTCGCGCACCACGAGGATGAGCTTGCGTCCCTCCTTGATCACCACGTCGGCGGCGCGTTCGATGAGGTTGTCCGAGGCGCCGGTGGCAATGGAGGACAACGTGGCCGTGGTGCACGGGCAGACGACCATCGCACGCGGCACGGACGAGCCGCTGGCCACCGGCGCGGTCCACTCTTCCTTGCCGAACACACGCAGCCGCGCCTCGTCCACCCCGTGACGTTCGGCCAGGTAGCGGCGTATCTCCGCCGGTCGGCCGGGCAGTTCCAGGTCTGTCTCCATACCGATGACCAGCTGCGCCGGTTTGGACAGCATCAGGTCGACCTGCTGACCGGCGGCGAGCAGGCACTCCAGCAGACGCAGCCCGTACTGGGCGCCGGAGGCGCCGGTGAAGGCCAGCGCGACCGGTCTGTCGTTCATACCGCGACCGCCGGGCTGGACAAGGCCGTCAGCAGGCGCTGATGCACGCCGCCGAAGCCGCCATTGCTCATGACGATCACCACATCGTCCGCTCTGGCCTGTGCGCACACCGCAGCGGTCAGCGTATCCAAATCGGTAAACACCGTACCACGCCCGTCCAAACCTTCGGCAATGCCTTGCAAGGACCAGCTCAGCTGCGGCGGCTGGTACAGCAAAGCCTTGTCGGCCGCGGCGAAGGCCGGTGCCAGACGCGACTGGAACACCCCTTGTTTCATGGAATTGGAGCGCATTTCCGCGACCGCGATGACGCGTCCGCCGGCGGCCACGAGGTTGCGCGCGGCCTCCAGGGTGGCGGCGATGGCGGTCGGGTGGTGGGCGAAGTCATCGTACACCCGCACACCGGCGGCCTCGCCGCGCAGTTCCAGGCGGCGCTTCACCCCGGCGAAACCGGCCAGGGCTTCGCAACACAGTGCCGGTGGCACACCGGCGTGCGCGGCGGCGGCGATGGCCGCCAGTGCGTTGTCGACGTTGAACCGGCCGCGGATGGACCACGCCACCGTCCCCACCGGCCGGCCGGCACGGTGCACGGCGAAGCGCGAGCCGTCGGCGGCGACCTCTGTGACGCCCCAGTCGTCACCGCCCAATCGCTCGACCGGTGTCCAGCAACCCTGCGCCAGCACGGCCTCCAAGGCCTCGTCGCCGGCACGGGTGAAGATGCCGCCGTTGCCGGGAACGGTACGCACCAGGTGGTGAAACTGACGCTGGATGGCCGCAAGGTCGGGATAGATATCGGCGTGATCGAACTCCAGGTTGTTCATCACCAGGGTGCGCGGACGGTAATGGACGAACTTGGCACGCTTGTCGAAGAACGCCGTGTCGTATTCATCGGCCTCGACCACGATGTGCGGCCCGCTGCCCAAGCGCGAGGACACCTCGAAGTTGCCGGGCATGCCGCCGATGACGAAACCCGGCTCAAGCCCGGCGTAGTCGAGGATCCAGGCGATCATGGCACTGGTGGTGGTCTTGCCGTGGGTGCCGGCGACGGCGATGACCCAGTGGTCGCGCAGCACCTGTTCGGCCAGCCATTGGGCGCCGGAGACATACGGCAGGCCGCGATCGAGCACGGCCTCCACCGCCGGGTTGCCGCGGCTCAGGGCATTGCCGATGATCACCAGGTCCGGCGCGGGCTCCAGATGTTCGGGCAGGTAACCGTCCAGAATGTCGATGCCCAGCGCGGCGAGCTGGGTGCTCATGGGCGGATAGGCCTGTGCGTCGCTGCCGGTGACCGTGTACCCCAGAGCCCGCGCCAGCGCGGCGAGCCCCGCCATGAACGTCCCGCAGACACCCAGGATGTGTATGTGCTGTCCGCTCACGTTCGCAGAATCCCCTGCACCAGAATGGTCACCGACCATTGAAACCCAAAGGCTATGGCATTGCCCAGCCATAGCGGCATGTTCAGCGCGTGCCGCAGCACGTGGCCGATGACAACGACCGACCAGATCCACACCGCCAACGAGAGCAGCGAGGGCAGCAGGGCATCGGGGGTCGACTGGACGCGCACGTACCACATGAACACCGGCCAAAGGCCTAAGTTCAGCAGCATCTGCGACCCACACAAGGCCGTGAACGTCTGCGGCCAGCGAGCGAACACCCCCCGGCTCCAGAGGATCGTCGCGAGCAGGCCGGCGGAGAGGGCCATATCCAGCGCGGACAGGAAAACCGCCGTACGGACATCGTAAAGCGCACGCGACACCATGACACCCACCATGAAGTACGCCACGGCGGTCAGCCACAGCAACACCGGGGCGGCGGGCACATCCTGAGGTCCCCGGCGCAGCAGGCAGATATCGAGATACAAACGGAACAGGGCGGCCACGGGATGGCTCAATGGGTATGTGGGTCGGCCGGTTCCGCTCCGCTGAGCAAGGCCTCCACATCCACCGCGTCGAAGCGGTAGCCGGCACCGCAGAATTCGCAATCCACTGCCACCTCGCCCTGCTCGCTCACCAGGGCACGCGCGTCATCGGCACCCAGGCCGACGATCATCGCGGCGATGCGCTCGCGGGAACAACGGCAGCGGAAGGCCACGCTGGCCGGCTCGAACACGCGCAGGGTTTCTTCGTGGTAGAGGCGGTGCATCAGCGTCTCGGGCGGCAGCGACAGCAACTCGTCCGCGGAGACCGTGCTACCCAGGCGGGTGACGCGGTTCCACAGGTCGGCATCGTCCAGCTCGCCGGGCACGCGCTGGAGCATGAGACCGGCCGCGGTGTACGCGTTGGCCGCCAGATGCAGGCGCGTGGGCAGTTGCTCGGACTGCTGAAAATAGCCCTCGAGGGCATCGGCCAGGCGTCCGCCACCGAGGCTGACCACGCCCTGATAGGGGTCGCCACCACGACGGTCGTCGATGGTCATCACCAGGGTGCCCTCGCCGCACAGGTCCGCCAGGGCGGCGCTCTGGGGCAGTTCGGCCTGCCAACGCGCCAGGCCGCGCACGGTCTGGTCGGCAGTGACCTGCACCACCAGCAGGTGCACCGGGCCGGCGGCCTGGATCTGCAAGGTCAGGGTGCCGTCAAACTTGACCGTCGCGGCCATGAGCACGGCGGCGGCGACCGCCTCGCCGAGCAGATCGCGCACCACCGGCGGGTACTGCGTGCGCGCCAGCAATGCCTGCCAGGCGGTCTCCAGATGCACGAATTCGCCGCGCACCGGCTCTTGCTCGAACAGAAACCGCTGCAAACCGTCGCTCACGCTCACCTCTTGAGCTTGTCCTTGAGTAGCTCGTTGACCTGAGCCGGATTGGCCTTGCCCTGGGACCGCTTCATGATCTGGCCGACGAAGAAGCCCAGCAGTTTGTCCTGACCGGCCTGGTATTGTTCGACCTGTTTCGGGTTCTCGGCGATCACCGCCTCGACCCACGCCTCGATGGCCCCACTGTCGGTGACCTGCTTGAGCCCGCGACGTTCGATGACGGCGTCCGCATCGCCCTCGCCGGCCCACAGGCCGTCGAAGACGGTCTTGGCGATCTTGCCGGAGATGGTGCCGTCCTGGATACGCCGGATCAGCCCGGCCAGCAGCGCCGGCGACACGGGGCTGGCGGCCAGGGCCAGGCCGTCGCGGTTGAGTGCCGCGGACAACTCGCCGTTGACCCAGTTGGCGCACAGCTTCGGCTCGCCGCCCACGGCGCGCACCAGTGCCTCGAAATAGTCCGCCGTCTCGCGCTCGCCGGTGAGGCTGGCGGCGTCGTAGGCGGACAGGCCGTAGTCGGCCTCGAAGCGCGCGCGCTTGACCCAGGGCAGCTCCGGCAGGCTGGCGCGCACGGTGGCGATGAAATCCGGCTCGACCACCACCGGCAGCAGATCGGGGTCGGGGAAGTAACGGTAGTCGTTGGCTTCCTCTTTACCCCGCATCGGGCGGGTTTCGTCCTTGTCGGGGTCGTACAGGCGGGTCTCCTGTACCACCTTGCCACCGCCTTCGATGAGGTCGATCTGGCGTTCGATCTCGTGCTCGATGGCCTTTTCGACGAAGCGGAAGGAGTTGATGTTTTTGAGCTCCGTCCGCGTGCCCAGGGTTTGCTGGCCCTTGGGGCGCACCGAGACGTTGGCGTCGCAGCGGAAGGAGCCCTCCTGCATGTTGCCGTCGCAGATACCCAAGTAGCGCACCAGCGAATGGATGGTGCGCATATAGGTGGCCGCCTCCTGGGCCGAGCGCATGTCCGGCTCGGAGACGATCTCCAGCAACGGCGTGCCGGCGCGGTTGAGGTCGATGCCGCTCATGCCGTGGAAGTCCTCGTGCAGGGACTTGCCGGCGTCTTCCTCCAGATGCGCGCGGGTGATGCCCACGGTCTTGCGCTGGCCGTCGGGGAGCTCCAGCTCGATATGCCCGCGCCCGACCACCGGCAGCTCGTATTGGCTGATCTGGTAGCCCTTGGGCAGGTCGGGGTAGAAGTAATTCTTGCGTGCGAACACCGACTGCCTGCTGACCTCGGCCTCCACCGCCAGGCCGAACATCACCGCCATGCGCACCGCTTCGCGGTTGAGCACCGGCAATACACCCGGCAGGCCCAGGTCGATCAGCGAGGCCTGGCGGTTGGGCTCGGCGCCGTAGGCGGTGGCCGCGGCGGAGAAAATCTTCGACTTGGTGGCGAGCTGGGCGTGTATCTCCAGCCCGATGACCGCTTCCCACTCCATGCGCTGTCCCCGTCGATCAGGCGAAGGCCGCCGGCCGCCGCCGGTGCCAGTCGGTAAGCTGTTGATAGGCATGGCCGGCGGCCAGCACCTTATGCTCGGCGAACGCGTCGCCGATGAACTGCAGGCCCACCGGCATGCCCTCGGCAAAACCGGCCGGCACCGACAGACCCGGCAGGCCGGCGAGGTTGACCGCCACGGTGTAGATGTCGGTCAGGTACATGGCCACCGGGTCGTCGGACTTCTCGCCGATCGGGAAAGCCACCGTCGGGCTGGTCGGGCCGGCGATCACATCCACCGACTGGAAAGCCTCGCGGAACTCGTCACGCACCAGGCGGCGGATCTGCTGCGCCTTGCGGTAATAGGCGTCGTAGTAGCCGGCCGACAAGGTGTACGTCCCGACCATGATGCGGCGCTTGACCTCGGCGCCGAAGCCTTCGGCACGGCTGCGGGTGTAGAGGTCGAGCAGATCGCGCGGCTGCTCGCAGCGATGGCCGAAGCGCACCCCGTCGTAGCGCGCAAGGTTGGACGAGGCCTCCGCCGGGGCCACCACGTAGTACGCCGGCACGGCCAGGTGGGTGTTGGGCAGGCTGATGTCGATGAGGTCCGCGCCGGCGGCCTCGAGCTTGGCCAGCGCCCGCTCGATAGTCTGGCGCACGGCGCCATCGAGCCCATCGCCGAAGTACTCGCGTGGCACGCCGATACGCAGACCTTTGACATCGCCGGTGAGCGCGGCGCGGTAATCGGGCACCGCGGCCTGGGCACTGGTGGAGTCGCGCGGGTCGAAACCGGCCATGGCGCCGAGCATCAGCGCGCAGTCCTCGGCGCTGCGGGCGAACACGCCGGCCTGGTCGAGGCTGGAGGCGAAGGCCACCATGCCCCAGCGCGAAACCCGGCCGTAAGTGGGTTTGAGCCCGGTGATGCCGGTGTGCGAGGCCGGCTGGCGAACCGACCCACCGGTGTCGGTCCCCGTGGCAGCCGCCACCAGCCCGGCGGCCACGGCGGCGGCAGAGCCACCCGATGAGCCGCCCGGCACGCGGCTGAGGTCCCACGGGTTCTTTACCGGGCCGTAATAGCTGTTCTCGTTGGACGAGCCCATGGCGAACTCATCCATGTTGGTCTTGCCCAGCATGACCGTGCCGGCAGCGGCCAGGCGCTCGACCACGGTGGCGTCGTACGGTGCGATGAAGTTATCCAGCATCTTCGAGCCGCAACTGGTCTTGACGCCTTCGGTGCAGAAGAGGTCCTTGTGGGCGATCGGCAGCCCGGTCAGGGGACCGGCCTCGCCGGCGGCGCGGCGGGCATCGGCACGCTCGGCCTGCGCCAGGGCCTGCGTCGCGGTGACCGTGATGAAGCTGTTGATCTGACCGTCCAGGCGTGCGATGCGATCAAGAAATGTCTGCGTCAGCTCACGGCTCGAGACATCGCCGCGGGCCAGCAGATCGGCAAGCTCGCTCAAGCTGAGTTCGTGCATGCGGCCACAATCCATGGGTAGCGTTTAGGTTATTCGAGGACTCTGGGGACCAGATAGAGCCCGTCCTCGACCGCCGGTGCCTGCGCCTGGACCCGCTCGCGTACGTCGGGCTCGGTGGCCTCGTCGTCACGCAATCGCTGGACCATGTCCAGCGGGTGGGCCAGCGGTTCGATGCCGGCGGTGTCGACGGCATTCATGCGCTCGACCAGCTCGAGGATGGCCGACAGCTCGCTGTCGTAGTGGCGTACCGCCTCCTCATCAATGGCAAGGCGCGCCAGATGTGCAATGTGTTTGACCGTATCGGGCCCGATAGCCATGACGCTCTCGTTTCGTGTCGGCGGATGGGTGAAGACAATCAGCCCGCCAAACTAGCATAATCGGTTGCTTGCCCCCAAGTTCGGCACCTTGCTAGCATGGGCCGCTTTGAGAAAGGGACCATCCCACCCATGTTCAAGCGGCTTCGCGGTCTGTTCTCCAACGACCTTTCTATCGACCTCGGCACCGCCAACACTCTGATTTACGTGCGCGGTGCGGGAATCGTTCTCAATGAACCGTCCGTCGTCGCCATCCATCAGGACTCCACCCGCGGCGGCCCTCGTACCATCGCGGCGGTCGGCACCGAAGCCAAGCGCATGCTCGGCCGCACCCCGGGCAACCTGACCACCATCCGGCCCATGAAGGACGGCGTGATCGCCGACTTCGTGGTCACCGAGAAGATGCTCCAGCATTTCATCAAGAAGGTCCATGCACGGCGCTATTTCAACCCCAGCCCGCGCGTGCTGGTGTGCGTGCCCTGCGGCTCCACCCAGGTGGAGCGCCGCGCCATTCGTGAATCCGCCGTCGGCGCCGGAGCGCGCGAGACCTACCTGATCCCCGAGCCGATGGCCGCAGCCATCGGTGCCGGTATGCCGGTGGACGAAGCCCGCGGTTCCATGGTGCTGGATATCGGCGGCGGCACCTCTGAAGTCGCGGTCATCTCGCTCAACGGCATTGTGTACTCCGCCTCGGTGCGTATCGGTGGCGACCGCTTCGACGATGCCATCATCAACTATGTCCGCCGCAACTACGGCGTGCTCATCGGCGAGCCCACCGCCGAGCGCATCAAACAGGAAGTCGGCAGCGCCTACCCGGACAGTGAGGTCCGCGAGATCGAAATCCGCGGGCGCAATCTCGCCGAGGGCATCCCGCGCAGTTTCACCCTCAACAGCAACGAAATTCTCGAAGCCTTGCAGGAGCCGCTCTCGGGTATCGTCGGCGCAGTGAAGACCGCCCTGGAGGCCACCCCGCCGGAACTCGCCGCCGATGTCGCCGACCGTGGCATCGTCCTGACCGGCGGCGGCGCGCTGCTTCGCAACATTGATCGCTTGATCATGGAGGAAACGGGGCTTAACGTTGTCGTCGCCGATGACCCGCTCACCTGTGTGGCGCGCGGCGGCGGCCGGGTGCTGGAGCTGATCGACGAGCACGGTACCGACGCATTCTCCATTGAGTGACGGGCCGTGAGGGCGCGCTGAGCTGTAGGATGGGTTGAGCGTAAGCGGATACCCATCGTGCGCGGTGCGGTCGCCTTACCGGCGCTCGTGGACGGCGTGCTCGGTCTTGAGTGTTGCCGCATTTTGCGAACCATGAGAGGGATCACCCTGGTTGTTCCGACTCTCCCCTAACGACGCCAAGCCCCTGTTCGCCCCCGAGACGGCGGCGAACCTCCGCATCATCGCGTTCGGCCTGGCATCGATCATCCTCATGACCCTGGATCAGCGATTCAGCCAGCTCGACGGCCTGCGCAATGCCCTGGCCACGGTTGTCTATCCGCTGCAATACGTCATTCAGCTGCCGATCCATGGCTGGGATTCGGTTTCCGAGCATCTCGCCAGTCGGCAGGCACTGTTGTCCGAGAACCAGCGCCTGAAGCAGAAACAAATGCTGCTCAATGCGCAAATGCAGCGTATGGCCTCCCTGGAGGCTGAGAACCGGCGCCTTCGCCTGCTGCTGGAGTCGTCGGCCACGCTGGACGAGCAGGTGTTGATCGCTGAACTGCTGACGGTCGACTTCGACCCCTACCGGCACCAGATCCTGCTCAACCGCGGCACGCGCGATGGTGTCGGCCGCGGCCAGCCGCTGGTGGACGAGCAAGGCGTCGTCGGGCAGATCGTGCATGCCAGCACCTTCGGCGCCAGCGCCATTCTGATCACCGACCCCAATCACGCGCTGCCGGTTCAGGTCAACCGCAACGGCTTGCGCACGCTGGCGGTGGGCACCGGCAGCTTCAACGAGCTGGACCTGCCGCACATACCCAACAACGATGACATCCGTGTCGGCGACCTGCTGATCACCTCCGGGCTGGGCGGTCGGTTCCCACGCGGTTACCCCGTGGCCGAGGTCACCGCAGTAGAGTTCGACCCGAGCCGACCCTTTGCCCGCGTGACCGCTGAACCAACCAGCCAGTTGGATCGGATCCGCGAAGTTCTGGTGATCACCAGCCCGCCCACACCGGTTACCGACAGCACCCGCGTCGGCCCCTTCAAAGCGCCATGACCAACGCCCCCCCTCGCGGCGGTTGGGTCATTTGGCTGACCTTCCTCATGGCCTTCGCCCTGGACATCCTGCCGATGCCGGAGGTCGTGGACCGCATCCGCCCCGATTGGCTGGCGCTGGTAACCATCTACTGGTGCATGGCCCTGCCCCACCGGGTCAATATCGGTACCGCCTGGACACTCGGGCTGTTGCAGGATGCCGCGCGCGGCGCTCTGCTGGGCCAGCACGCACTGGGTTTGGCGGTGGTGGCATTCCTGGCCGTGCGCACCCACCGCCGGATACGCGTCTTCCCGCTCTGGCAGCAAGCGCTTTCGGTGTTGATGTTCATGATCATCCAACAGTTGATCGTGTTCTGGATCAGCGGCATGGCCGGTTACCCACCCGACGACTGGTGGTATTTGGCGCCAGCGCTCGGCAGCATGCTGATCTGGCCCTGGGTGTTCATTCTCCTGCGGGACCTGCGCCGCTTCTTCGTGGTGAATTAGCAATGGCCAACGGCGACGACACCGGCCGGCTACGCATCCTCAAGCGCCAGCCCGACAGCCCGGTGGTGCGGCGAAAGGACAACAAGCGGGAGCGCGCCTTGTTTGGCGGCCGCGCGTTGATCGCCATGGCCCTGGCGCTGGGGGCGATGCTGACCTTATGGACCCGCCTGGCCTACTTGCAGGTGGTCAATCACGAACACTTCGTCACGTTGTCCGACGACAACCGGGTCAAACTCCAGCCGCTGCCGCCCACGCGCGGGTTGATCTACGATCGCAACGGCGTGCTGTTGGCGGACAACCTGCCCTCGTATCGGCTGGAGATCACGCCCGAGGAGGTCAAGGACCTGGACGGCACGCTCGCGCGCCTGCGCCGGTTGATCACCATCAGCGACCAGGATGTTGTCCGGTTCGAGCGCCTCAAACGCAGCTCGCCGCGCTATCGCGGCGTTCCGCTGCGCTTCCGACTCTCGCAGAACGAGGTCTCGCACCTGGCCGTGCAACTGCACCAGATGCCCGGTGTGGACATACGCGCCGACCTGACCCGCTACTACCCGCTGGGTGTGCGGGCTGAGCACGTCATTGGCTATGTCGGACGCATCGACGAGGACGAGCTCAAGCGGATCGACGTGGCCGAGTACGCCGGGACGACCCACATCGGCAAGATCGGCGTCGAACGGGCCTACGAGCCGTTGCTGCACGGCAAAGTCGGCTTTCAGCAGGTGGAGACCAACGCCGCCGGGCGCGTGGTGCGGATACTGTCCAAGACACCGCCGGTACCCGGCCGCAACCTGTACCTGACGCTGGACATGCGGCTGCAGAAAGCCACCGAGGATGCCCTGGCCGGGCACACCGGTGCGATCGTGGCCATCGACCCGCGCAACGGCGATGTGCTGGCCATGGCGAGCATGCCCAGCTACGACCCCAACCCCTTCGTCAATGGCATCGATGCGGCCAGCTACCGCGCCTTGAACGAGTCGCCGCATCGGCCCTTGTTCAACCGGGCATTGCGTGGCCAGTACCCCCCCGGCTCGACGGTCAAGCCGATCATTGGCCTGGGCGGCTTAGAAACCGGCACGATCAATCGCAACTCCACCGTGTACTGCCCAGGCTTCTACCGATTGCCCGGCCAGAGACACCGCTTCCGTGATTGGCGTCGCGGCGGCCACGGCACGACCGATCTGTCCAAGGGCATTGCCGAGTCCTGTGACGTGTTCTACTACGATCTGGCCTACAAGATGGGCATGGAGCGCATGCACGATTATCTGGGCCAGTTCAGCCTGGGGGTGCCCACAGGCATCGACCTGATCGGCGAGAAAGAAGGATTGGTGCCTTCGCCGGACTGGAAGCGCAAGGCACTGGACCAGCCCTGGTACGCCGGTGAAACACTCATTGCCGGTATCGGCCAGGGCTATATGCTGACCTCGCCACTGCAATTGGCCCAGAGCACCGCGATCCTGGCCAACCGCGGTGAGCATTTTCTGCCGCGGGTACTCCATGCCAGCGAGGACCCGAGCACCCGCGAGGTGCTGCGCGAGGCACCGCGCCAAGGTGCGAACATTCCCGTCGTCGACCCGGTCAACTGGGAGCATGTCATCGCCGGCATGATCAGCGTGGTGCATGGCCAGCGCGGGACCGCACGCCGGATCGGCGAGGGTGTCGACTACCGAATCGCCGGCAAGACCGGCACCGCGCAGGTGTTCTCGCTCGGGCAGGACGAAAAATACGACTCCAGCAAACTCAAGCGCGAACTGCACGACCACGCGCTGTTCGTTGCTTTCGCACCGGCGGACGATCCGCGAATCGCACTGGCGGTGATCGTCGAACACGGCGGCGGCGGCAGCACGACGGCCGCCCCCATCGCCCGGCGTGTGCTGGATGCGTTTTTCGACCTGGAGAGCCGCTCATGAGGGTGAGCTTCGTCGGCGATACCAGCGCCGTGGACCAAGGGCATACCGGCCCGCGCGGCCTGTTCGCCCGGATACATCTGGACGGCCCGTTGATCTTCGGCCTCATGGCCCTGGCCGCCTTCGGCCTGGTGGTGCTCTACAGCGCCGGCCGCCAGGACATGGACCTGCTCACCCGCCAGGCCGTCCGCTTGGGGCTGGGCTTTGTCGTCATGGCCGTCCTGGCGCAGATTCCCACCCACCATTTTCGCGCCTGGACGCCCTGGGTCTATGGGGCCGGCGTGGTGCTGCTCGTCCTGGTGCTGGTCGCCGGGGATATCGGCAAGGGCGCTCAGCGCTGGCTGGATTTGAAGATCATTCGCTTCCAGCCCTCGGAGATCATGAAACTGGCCGTACCGATGATGGTGGCCTGGTACTTGGCCAGCAAGGCATTGCCGCCGCGCTGGTATCACTTGCTGGCGGGTTTCCTGATCGCTGCGGTGCCCTTGGTGCTGATCCTCGAACAACCCGACCTGGGCACCGGGCTGCTGGTGCTGTGTTCCGGAATTTTCGTCCTGTTCCTGGCCGGGATGAGCTGGAAGATCATCGGCGGTCTTGCCGCAGCCGCGGCCGCAGGCGCACCGCTGTTCTGGGAGCTGGGTATGCACGACTATCAGCGCCGGCGGGTGCTGATGCTGCTCGACCCGGAGTCCGACCCCCTCGGCGCGGGGTATCACATCATCCAGTCGAAGATCGCCATCGGCTCGGGCGGTATCTACGGCAAGGGCTGGCTCAACGGTACGCAGGCGCATCTGCAGTTTCTGCCCGAGAGCGCCACCGACTTCATCTTCGCCGTTCTGGCCGAGGAGTTCGGGTTGTTGGGTGTGTGCCTGCTGCTGGTGTTGTACCTGTTCATCATCGCCCGTGCGCTGTTCATCGCCTCGCAGTCGCGCGACACCTTCGGGCGCTTGCTCGGCGGCAGTCTGGCGCTGACCTTCTTCGTCTACGCCTTCGTCAACACCGGCATGGTCAGCGGCTTGTTGCCGGTGGTTGGCCTGCCCTTGCCCCTGATCAGCTACGGCGGTACCTCGCTGGTGACCATCATGGCTGCATTCGGTATCCTCATGGGCACTCGTTTTCAGCCACGGCGAACTTCCCCTTGACCCTCGTGCGCTTGCTTGCCGCCACACTGCTGTCGTTCATGGCGCTTTCGGCCATGGCGCAAGGCTTCACCCCCAAACTCAGCACCGGCAACGATTCGACCGAGGCGCCGCGACCGGCGATCCCAGGCTCGTTGGCCGAACGCGACGACGTACGTGCGTTCATCGACGAGATGGTCGCACGCCACGGATTCGACCGCCGTTGGCTGCTGTCGGTCTTCGGCGCCGCGCAGGCGCGACCGGAAATCGTCGAGATCATGGACCGGCCGGCGGAAGGCAAGCCGTGGCACGCTTACCGGCGCATCTTCCTCACCGATCGACGCATCGCCCAGGGGCAGGCGTTCTGGCGCGACCACGCCAAGACGCTGGAACGCGCCCAGGCGACCTACGGCGTGGACCCGCAGATCATCGTCGCCATACTGGGCGTGGAGACCAGCTACGGCGACAACACCGGCGGTTTCAAAGTCCTCGAGGCGCTGTCCACCCTGGCTTTCGATTACCCGCGGCGGGCACCGTTCTTTCGCTCGGAGCTCGAGCATTTTCTGCAAATCGCGCGCGAAGAGGGCCGCGACCCTTTGACGATGAAGGGCTCGTATGCCGGAGCCATGGGCCTGGCGCAGTTCATGCCATCCAGCTACCGCGCCTACGCCGTGGACTTCGACGGCGACGGCAAGCGGGACTTATGGGAAAACCCGGTGGATGCCATCGGCAGTATCGCCAACTACTTGGCGGAGCATCGCTGGAGCCGCGGCGAGGTGATTGCCTCGCCCGCCCTGGTCAACGGCAATGCCTACCACAGCGCGGTGACACCGCGCTCGGATCTCAAGCTCAGGTATCGCTACGACGAACTGGCCCGTTTGGGTGTGGAGGCCTCAACCCCGATCGACGCCGGCGCGCCGACCATGCTGCTGGCCTACGAGACCGAAGCTGGCGATGAGTATTGGCTGGGCTTCACCAACTTCTATGCCATCACCCGGTACAACCGGAGCCCTTTGTATGCGTTGGCGGTGGTCCAGTTGGGTCAGGCGATCCGGCAGGGGGTGGCGGGGTGATGGTTTTAAGTTTTAAGTTTTAAGTTTTAAGTTTTAAGTTTTAAGTTTTAAGTTTTAAGT
>CBFGWV010000084.1:0-16235 GCA_965652545.1 uncultured Candidatus Competibacteraceae bacterium
GTACCTTCGATAGGGCTGAAATACTGTGGCACCGTCGGGAAACCAGGCGGCAAACAGAGAAAACAAACCTCAGCCTACGTCACGGTGCGAACCCGGCCTACTCTCCGCGCGTCTGAACGAGACCCGCCCGACTCGAAAGGCTCCCCGTGGTGGCGCGACCTCAGAATGAGGCTCCCCTGGGATCACCGAGTTGTACTCGGTAGCCGGCTGAAAGCCGGCCGTCTGGCGATAACGGAGTCGTAGCCGGCAGCCTATCGGCGCCGGCATGCGACTGTGCCATCATGTGGCAGCCGTTGCTCAACGGTCCTGATCCCCGTACCAACCACCGGTCACCACCATGCACATCATCGCCCACCGCGGTGCCTCGGGCGAGGCGCCGGAGAACACGCTGTCCGCCTTCCGACTGGCCTGGGCACAAGGTGCCGACGGCATAGAAATGGATGTGCACCTGTCGGCCGATGGCCGGGTCATGGTGCATCACGATGACGATACCGAGCGTTTGTGTGGCGAAAAACTGATCATCGCCGAGACCGGCAGCGCACGCCTGCAAACGCTGGATGTCGGCCGCTGGAAGGGCGAGGCATGGCGGGGCGAGGCCATGCCGTACCTGGAGGATGTGTTGGCGGAGGTGCCGGCCGGCAAGCAGGCGTATATCGAGATCAAGTCCGGTGAGGCCATCGTGCCGGCGCTGGCCAAGGCATTGACGGTGCTGGATCCGAACGCCCGCCCGGTGATCATTTCGTTCAATGCCGATGCGCTGGTGGGCTGCCGTGAGGCGCTGCCGGGTGTCCCCTTGTATTGGGTGCTGGATGCCGAGCCCGGCCCCTCGCTGCCGACGGCGGTCATTCAGACGGCGGTGGACCTTGGGTTCACGGGGCTGGACCCTGACCATGTCGGTGTCACGGCCGGCTGGGTGAGCGCTGCCCGCCAGGCGGGGCTGCACCTGGCCTGCTGGACGGTCAACCGGCCGGAAGACATGCGCCGCATGGCCTCGCTCGGCCTGGACGCGATCACCACTGATGTGCCGGCGGTGGCGCGGACGACGCTGGGTGGCGATGTCAGGGCGTAGTTCAGAGCTTCCTTTGCTGGCCATTTCAAACCTACATGCCTATCAAGTGATTGGCATGTAGTGCTAGCATGCATATTTATAAATTGACAGACATGTTGATTTTGAACATCATTTGATGGGCATTTAAGCTTATAGCGCCTATTAAGTGATATGCAATGAACGTCAAGGACACAGCCAGAAAGCAGTATGTGCAGATCGTGGATCGCACCGCGCGGCAGCTTGAGCCCCTGAAGAGACCTTCGGAAGGGTGGCTTTCCATGCTCCGCAAGGCACTTGGCATGTCTGGGGCGCAGGTTGCGGCACGCGCTGGCGTCAGCCGGAATGCGGTCTATCAGGCCGAACGCAATGAGCGCGACGGCGCGATCACCATCAACCAGATGCAAAAACTCGCCGAAGCGATGGGAGGGCATTTCGTCTATGCCATCGTTCCCGACGACGGACGGGTAGAGAACGTTATTCGCGCACAGGCGCGACGCAAAGCCGAAGCGCGCATCCAGCGTGCCAGTGCCCATATGGCCTTGGAAAAGCAATCGCTCACGACCAAACAAACGGCGCAGCGCATCGAAGACCTAGCCGACGAGCTCATCCGGGCTATGCCATCCGACTTCTGGGAGGTCAAATGACGTTTGACGAACCGGACGGCGCGACGCCCCTCGATCCCGATGAAATGCAAGGGCTGAAATTCCCGCATGTGACAACGCGCGGCGAACTGGATGAACTGGAACAGGCCAACATTGAGCAAGGCCTCGCCTGGATATCGCGGCGGCGCGGTGGCTCGATCTTCGACAATGGCTTTGTCAGGACGTTGCACAAAAGGCTCTTTGGCGATGTCTGGGCATGGGCGGGCGAATATCGCCTGACGGAGAAGAATATCGGCATCGACCCGCTCCAGATTCCTGTGCAGCTTCGCATGCTGCTCGACGATGCGCGCTATTGGGCGGAACACGAGGTCTATCCGCCGCTCGAAGCTGCCGCCCGCTTTCATCACCGGATGGTGCAGATTCATCTATTTCCGAACGGCAATGGCCGTCATGCCCGGATCGCCGCCGATATCCTGCTCGAAGAAACCTACAAGCACCCTGCAGTTGCATGGGCGAGCGGCTTCGATCTCCAGGCCGACAATGAACGCCGTGACGCCTATATCGCTGCCCTCCGCGCGGCGGATGGTAAGGATATCGGCCCGCTTCTCGCGTTTGTTCAAGGGCTGTAGCTTCGCTCTGGCAATCCGTGCACTTGTGCGGCGAAAAACTCATCATGGCCTCGCTCGGCCTGGACGCGATCACCACTGATGTGCCGGCGGTGGCGCGGACGACGCTGGGTGGCGATGTGAGGGCATAGTTGAACGCTTACTTAAGCCGCGGCTATTTTTTCTGGTTCCCCGTAAAGGCAGCGGTCAGGCCGAGGCCGATGAGCAAGGTACCGCTGACGTAGCGCTCGAGTTCGAGGTAACCGCGGCTGCGCTTGAGCCAATTGCTGGCGCCGCCGGCGGCGAATGCATAGCAACCGTCTGTCACGAAGCCGAGGAAGGTGAAAATCAGCCCGAGCAGCGTAATCTGCATCGCTACATGACCGCGGCTGGGGTCGACGAACTGCGGGAGGAAGGCGAAGAAAAACAGGGCCGTCTTTGGATTGAGAAGGTTGACGATGAACCCGTCGCGGAACAATTGCGCATAGCGATAGCGCGCCAAGGCACCCCCCGTGCCGGGCGCTTCGGTGCGGCCGAAAATTTTCTTAAGTCCGAGCCAGATCAAATAAGCTGCACCCGCATATTTGACGATACTGAAGGCCAGAGCAGAGGAAGCCAGTAACGCCGACAGACCGAGCGCAGCGGCAAGGACGTGCACAAGGGTTGCCGAGTGGATGCCGAGGTCCGAGACGAAGCCGGCGAGCCGGCCTTGTTCCACCGAACGCGCAACGATGTACAGAACAGCCGGCCCGGGGATCAGCAACAGCGTGAGTGCCGCCACTGTGAACAGCCAGAGATTGGTGGCACCGGGAATAACGATCTCCATGATTCAGCCTTGCCTTCCGAAAAACTCGATGTCCGCTATCAAGCTTCGTTGCGAACGGAGCTGTCAATGGACCAATGGGTAGAGGGACCTTATTCGTAGCTCAGGTAGGCGAGAATCTCGCTGCGCGACGGGTGTTTGAGTACCCACTCGCGGATGCGGTCGGCTTCGGCCGTGTCGTCGTCGCCGATCACCTTGGCAAGCCGCTGGCGACGGGCGTCTTCGTTGACCTCGTGGCGGACACGGCGTTGCCAGCTGTCGGTAAAGACCGCGGGGAGTTGGCGGGCGAGTTCCAGGCTTTTGAGCAGCATCCACTCGCCGCCGTCCAGCCATGCCTCATCGCAGGCGGCGCAGAGGTTCAGGCGGTTTCCCGTGCTGGCGCTGATGCGGTATTTCGTCATGATCCGGCTGCACTTGGGGCAGGGTAGTGCGGCATGGCTGTCGGTGAGTTCGGTCGGGGGTTCGGCGCCGGCGGGCTGTTCGTGCTCGGGGTGGCGTTCGGCCCAGTCGCGGTAGTACAGCAGTGCCAGGAGGGCGCCGCCGCACTCTCCGCAACCCAGGGCGGGCAGGTCGGCCTCCAGCCGTGTCGGTTTGAGATTCGACGTCTTGCAACTCGGGCAACGGATCATGCAGGGTCCCTATCTGTTCTTGTGATTCGGCGCGCAGGATAAATCATCGCGCCGTGTCAGGGTGACCCCCAAGCCTTCTTTCTTGAAAGGTGCCGGGCGAGGTCGGCTCACCCGGCACCCGTGTTGCCGTTGGGGCTTATTGCATCGCGTGCAGACCGATGCGGTTGCCCTCGGAATCCAGAATGTGCGCGAAGAAACCGTGCCCGCCGTCGATCTCCGTGCGCGGGATCGTAACCTTGCCGCCGGCGTTTTCAACGCGCGAAATCATAGCGTCGAGCGAGGGTTCGGCATTGATGTAAACCGTGGTGCCGCTGTTGGCGCTGGGCGTACAGTCTTCGCCCAACGACAGGCAGCCGCTTACGCCGCCCTCATCGGCGGGGAGCATCACCATCTTGTAGTCGCCCATGTCCATGCGTTGCAGCGGTGTATCGAGCAGCGCCTCGTAGAAGCGCTGTGCGCGCTCGATGTCCTGCACCGGGATCTCGAACCAGTTGATGGCGTTGCGTGGCGTCTGTGCCATGGTCAATTCCTTGCTGTGTTGTGAGGAGCCGACATGATGCGCGTGGGCTACTGACAACGTGGTGGCAGGAGGCTCGTCTCACGCGTGGATGACCCGCCACCTGCGACTGTGTTGTAATCCGCCCCACGCGTAGCGGGGGTGCCTTCCACATCGAAGGCTGAGAGAGTCCCTTAGAACCTGACCCGGTTAGTACCGGCGTAGGGAAGCTGCTCATCATCCGAACATCCGAAAAGGACCGCTCGGGTGGCCGTCGTTCGCGTGAACCGTGCCACCATCGTCGCGAGGTCCTTCTCATGAGCGCAATCCCCGAGTCATTTCGCCAGACCGCCGACGCATTGAGCGCCGCCGCCGTTGCCCCGTATCCGGCATCCCGCAAAGTGTTCGTCACCGGATCGAGGCCGGATATCCGCGTACCGATGCGCGAGATCGCCCAGACTGCAACCCCCACCCAGGACGGACCGGTCGCCAACCCGCCCATCACCGTGTACGACACCTCCGGCCCCTACACCGCGGCCGAGGCGACGATCGACCTGCTCAAGGGCCTGGCGCCGGTGCGCGCGGCGTGGATCGAAGAGCGCGGCGACACGGAACGGCTGGCCGGCCCGACATCGGCCTTCGGCCGCGAGCGCCAGCACGACCCGGTCACCGCATCGCTGCGCTTCGAACACCTGCGCGCCCCGCGCCGGGCAAAGGCCGGTGCCAACGTCACCCAGATGCACTACGCCCGGCGCGGCATCGTCACGCCCGAGATGGAGTTCGTCGCCATCCGCGAGAACCAGCGCATGGCCGAGCTGCGCGAGACCTACACCCGGGCAGGGCTGATCCGCCGCCATGCCGGCCAGGCCTTCGGCGCCAACCTGCCGGATGCGTACACGCCGGAGTTCGTGCGCCAGGAGGTGGCCGCCGGGCGGGCGATCATCCCGGCCAATATCAACCACCCGGAGTTGGAGCCGATGATCATCGGGCGCAACTTCAAGGTGAAGATCAACGCCAACATGGGCAACTCGGCCCTGTCTTCGAGCATCGCCGAGGAGGTGGAAAAGCTGGTCTGGGCCATCCGCTGGGGTGGCGATACGGCCATGGACCTGTCCACCGGCAAGCATATCCACGAGACGCGCGAGTGGATGATCCGCAACAGCCCGGTGCCCGTGGGCACGGTGCCGATCTACCAGGCACTGGAGAAGGTCGACGGCAAGGCCGAAGAGCTCACTTGGGAGCTGTTCCGCGACACGTTGATCGAGCAGGCCGAGCAGGGGGTCGACTACTTCACCATCCACGCCGGCGTGCGCCTGGCCCATGTGCCGCTGACGGCCGACCGCATCACCGGCATCGTCTCGCGCGGCGGTTCGATCATGGCCAAGTGGTGCCTGGCCCACCACACCGAGAGCTTCCTGTACACGCGGTTCGACGAGATCTGCGAGATCATGAAGGCCTACGACGTGTCCTTCAGCCTGGGCGACGGCCTGCGCCCGGGGTGTATCGCCGATGCCAACGACGCGGCCCAGTTCGCCGAACTGGAAACCCTGGGCGAGCTCACCGCCAAGGCCTGGGCGCACGATGTGCAGGTGATGATCGAAGGACCCGGGCATGTGCCCATGCAGTTGATCAAGGCCAACATGGAGAAGGAACTGGCCGACTGCCACGAGGCGCCGTTCTACACATTGGGCCCACTGACGACGGACATCGCGCCGGCTTACGACCACATCACCAGCGCCATCGGCGCGGCGCAAATCGGCTGGTACGGCTGCGCCATGCTGTGCTATGTCACGCCCAAGGAGCACCTGGGGCTGCCCAACAAGGCCGATGTGCGTGACGGCATCATGGCCTACCGCATCGCCGCCCACGCGGCGGACCTGGCCAAGGGCCACCCAGCGGCGCAGATCCGCGACAACGCGTTGTCCAAGGCGCGCTTCGAATTCCGCTGGGAGGACCAGTTCAACCTGGGCCTGGACCCGGACCGGGCACGCGAATACCACGACGAAACCCTGCCCAAGGATGCCCACAAGGTGGCGCATTTCTGCTCCATGTGCGGGCCGAAGTTCTGCTCCATGAAGATCACGCAGGAGGTGCGGGAGTACGCGGCCAAGGGCATGGCCGAGAAGTCGGTGGAGTTCCTCGAGACCGGGGCGAAGGTGTATCACAAGGCCTGATCGGTCGCACACCGCGTTCATGCCTGTCAAGCGAGTCCCTCCAGACGTCGGAGGATGATCTCGCCCAACCGGGCAGCGGCCAGTGTCGGGTCGGCATCGGCCCGGTGCAGACCCAGGCGGAGCCGGCCCAGCCTGGGCAGGCCGGCTTCATCCACCGCCAGCGCCCGCACACTTGCGGGCAGGCCGATATGCGTACGGACGGTCACCCCCAGACCGGCGGCGACAGCGGCCCAGATACCGCTGAGACTGGCACTGGTGAAGGCCACCCGCCACGGGATGCCGGCGCGATCGAGTGCCTCGGTAGCCGCCGTACGTAGCAGGCAAGGCGCCTCCAGAAGGACCAACGGCAAGGGCTCATCTCTAATCTCGGGATGGGGGCGGACATCCCCATTCGCACCGATCCAGCACATGGGCAGTTCCGCAACATGCTGGGCATGGGGCGTGCCGCCCGGGGCGTCCCAGGCCAGTGCCAGGTCCAGCCTCCCTGCGGCCACGCGCTCGAGCAACTCGGCGTTGCGCGCGATTCGCGCCTCGATACGCACCTGCGGGTGGGCGCGGGCAAACTGACCGAGCACCGCCGGCAGCAGGGTCTCGCCGAAGTCCTCCTGCAGCCCCAGGCGCACCCAGCCCTCCAGGTCCGCACCGCGGATGGCCGTGGCCGCCTCGTCGTTGAGCTCCAGCAGGCGGCGGGCGTAACCGAGCAGCGTCTCGCCCGCGTCGGTCAAGGCGAGCCCGCGCCCGGCCTTGCGTAGCAGGGGCGTGCCCGCCTGGTCCTCGAGCTTCTTCAACTGGGCGCTGACCGCCGAGGTCGAGCGGCCCAGGCGGTCGGCGGCTTTGGCAAAGCTGCCCAGCTCCAGCCCCAGGACAAAGCTGCGCAGCACGTCCAGGTCAAAGGTGATACGGCGCATTGTTCGTCCCAAATAATTGGATTATTAGTTAAAAAATTCCTGATTTATTGAATTAATGTGCCGCGCTAATGTGGCTCCCGTCAACCTCTGGGAGCAACCGCCATGCCCTTTGCCCGTATTGCCCTACTGGAAGGAAAATCGCCCGCCTACCGGCGCACCCTGGCCGACCAGGTGCACAAGGCGCTGGTGGAAACCTTCCATGTACCCTTGGACGATCGCTTCCAGGCCATCGATCAGTACGCGCCTGGAGAGCTGATCTTCGATCGTCAGTATCTCGGCGGCCCGCGCTCGGACGATTTCGTGTTCATTCACATCACCGCCGGCAAACCGCGGGATACCGCCACCAAGAAGGCGCTCTACCGGCGCCTGGTCGAGCTGCTGGCCCAGGCGCCGGGACTCAATGACGAGGACGTGATGGTCGTCATCAACACAACCCAGCGGGACGAATGGTCCTTCGGCGGTGGCCGTGCATCGATGGTCATCGAGACCGAGGCGGTGGACGCATGATCGCCATGCAATACCGCTTCACGCTGCCGGCGGACTACGACATGGACCTCATCCGTCGCCGCATCGTCACCAAGGGGCCGTTGCTGGACGACCTCCCAGACCTGGTATTCAAGGCCTATCTCTATGGCGAACGCGACCTCGCTGGACAGGGCGCGGGGGAGAACCGGTACGCGCCGTTCTACCTGTGGGCGAACAGTACCGGCATGAACGCTTTCCTCTGCGGCCCCGCATTCCAGGCGGTCAGCCAGGCGTTTGGCTGGCCATCCGTGCAGGTGTGGTCGGTCTGGGAGGCGTTGCGGACGGCGTCCATCGCCCAGGCCGGTAGCGCGACCCAGGTCTCCATCCCCATTGCACCGCACGCGGATCTCGACGTCCTGCGTCTGGCCGAGCGCGACGCCGCGCGTATCGATGTGCTCGATCACGGCGCGGTCGCGGCGGTGGCGGCATTCGAGCCGACGTCGTGGTCGCTGGTGCGCCTTCGCCTGTGGGCAGGGGACGGGCCGCCGGTACTGCCTGAGCAGCAGCAATACACCGTCGGACATCTCTCCCGGCCGGGTGTGGCGTCGATGCCGCTGGCACCGATGCCCGGGGAGTGATCAACGGAAGTGGTTTGCGGTTTATAGTCGGCGCGCGGAAGTCGCCAATAAAAGGATGTAAGCCATGACAGAAAACCGACGGATCACCTTCTATCACTCCCCATACAGCCGCGCGGCCGGTGTCCGCGCGCTACTGGAGGAACTGGGCGCAGACTACGAACTGAAAGTGCTCGATCTGACCACCCAGCAGGAGCGCCAGCCCGAGTACCTTGCCGTGAACCCCATGGGCAAGGTGCCGGCCATCGTGCACAACGGCGTTCTGGTCACCGAGCAGGCGGCTGTGTACATGTACCTGGCCGAGCTCTACCCCGAGGCGGGCCTCGCCCCCGCGGTCGGCGACCCGCTACGCGGCGCGTATCTGCGCTGGATGGTGTTCTACGGCTCCTGTTTCGAGCCGGCGCTGGTGGATAAATCGATGGAGCGCGAAGCGCCTGAGCCCTCCCGTTCGCCCTACGGCACCTACGACGATGTGATGAACACCCTGAACGCGCAGTTGGCGCGCGGGCCATACATCCTGGGCGAGCGCTTTACCGCCGCCGACGTGCTCTGGGGTGTGGCGCTGGCCTGGACGGTGGGGTTCGGCATCGTGCCCGGCACGCCGGTGATAAAGGCATACATCGAGCGCATCACCAGCCGCCCGGCCATCGTCCGCGCCAAGGCGCTGGACACCGAACTTGGCGCCCAGCTCAGCGGCGGGGCAGCCTGAAACGACCCCCTGGGATCGCCGAGTTGTACTCGGCAGCCGGCCAAGGGCCGGCCCGGAACGACGCTTCGGCGGTGGCACGATTCGCTTTGGTATCTAATGACGCCAGTGAATGGCCGAGCGATGCTCGGCTGCCGAGTACAACTCGGCGATCCCAGGGGTGCTTCTCTTTGACTGCGATGGCTGTCCCTGATTATCAAGGACCGCCATTGACGATCGTCAGCCCGGTGGCCTGCAGGTCACCGGCCCCGATGATGCCGTCCGACAAGGCCCCCGGCGGGGTGGCGATGAGCACAAAGGTATACGCCCCTTCCGGCGCGACGGCGGGCCAGGTGGCGCTGAACGCATTGCCATTGCCGACCTGCTCGCCCGCGGCCAGGGTGACGCCGCTGGCCAGTGGCGGAAACTTCTGCGCCGCCGCCGACCGGCAAGCCGGCGTCAGGGTGGGGCCGTCGCTCAGAAAGACCACGGCCTCGCCTTTGTTGCAGCCGAGGCTCAGATTTGGCGGCGGCAGGGCGACGAGGTACACATCGAACGTAACCGGTGCGCCGGACGTGTTGGCCATCGAGGTGGCAAAGCTCAGGGATTCGCCGGCGGTGACCAGGCCTTGGCTGGCCGTCAGGCCCAATGCCGGTGGCCCGGCGTTGGGCCTGACGCTGCTGCGCGTGCAGTCGTAGGTTTCTGCGATTCGCCCGCCGGTGTCGATCACCGCGAAATCTGTGATGGCCACCGGCGCCGCGCCCGGCGTCTGGTCGAACAGACGCGAGCCGATACCCAGGTCCGCCCACTTGGTGGTGGTATAGAGGTCGCTTTCGGCCGTCAACGCCACATTGCCGCCATCGGCCAGCACGATGCCATAGCGCTTGAAGGTGTTGAGGATCACCCGCGCCGCCGGCGAATAGCCCTCGAGCGGGAAATCCGCCCGCAGGCGCAGGCGGGAGCCGTACGGCACCGCGTCGACGGGCCCGCTGGGGCCGCCGGCGTGTGATGCCGGGCGCACGTACAACCGCCCGTCCACCCCACCCAGCGAGGCGTCGTTGGCCATGCGCGCGTTGGGCAGGATAAAGCGGATGGCATGACCCAGGTCGCCGTTGCCCGTAGCGTCCTGCGCCAGGGCGGCGGCGATGTCGTCGGCATTGAACATCAGCGGCGCCATGGGAAAGCCCGCGGCATCGGCACTGGTGCAATGCTCGCCCCGGCCTTGCGGCGGGTACACCGCGTCCATTTGCCAAAGCGCCAGGCACTGCGCCTGCACCTGGGCGGAGGACTGCTCGGTCACGCGGTAGGCCTCATACAGCGTCTGGCCTTGCACCACCAGGAGGTGGCAGTCGTTGTCCGTGTTGTCGCACACCAGCCCCGTCTCGCCTTCGATGGCGGCATTCGCCGGCACCGGCATGGCGGTGCCGGGGGGCTCGCAATCGGGGCTGTAGTACTCGTCGAAGGGTATGGCCTCGACGGTACGCATCGGCGCATCCGCCGGCGCTCTTACGACATGAAGCGAGAAGTCGATCTGCATGCGACCCAAGCCAAAGCCGCCGAGGTCGGCCACTGTGCCGATCATGTCGGCCGACTGCGGGTGCAGGGGCGCCGTGGCGATGTTCTGGTTCCACACCGCGCCGGGCGGGAAGCGCGGCAGCGGGTCGGCGATGGCGGCACCGGCGGCGCACAGCAGTGCGACAAGAGCGGCCGGACGAAGAGTATGGAACTGCCTCTGGCATGCCATCGTTGACTCGCCTTTCGCTGCGCGCTGGGATCGTCCCATGTTGTAGCGCGTTCGTCCCCGTAGCCGCAAGCCTCAAGGCGGCCGCGGCGGATAATCGCAGGTTAATGCCAGTTCAGCTGCCGTTAAAAAGCGCTATGGCTAAATACACCTGAACATCGCCGAACATGCTTGATGACGGAGTGAACGATCCATACCGGATAACGTCACAGGCATTGAGCAGACGGACATCAATACAGGAGGTAACGACGATGCTTTCTTGGGCAGTCACTTTTCTCATCATCGCCATTATTGCAGCGCTTCTGGGGTTCAGTGGAATCGCCGGCGCCGCAACCAACATTGCATGGATTCTGTTCGTGGTCGGCTTGGTCGTCGCTCTGGTGCTATTCATCAGCGGCCGTGGCAGATCGGTCCTATAGCCTTGTTAAAAAAAGGAGAGTAATCCATGAAGACCTTGTTCCAGAATTCCAAAACGTTTCTTCTTGCAATGCTGATCATGGGTGCTTTTGCCGGTGGACTTGCAGGTTGCAATACCACAGAAGGCTTTGGCAAGGATGTCGAAGCCGCGGGTGATGCCATCAGCGATGAGGCAGAAGAAAACAAAGGCTATTAACCAATAGCCGAGCATCCGAAAGCCCCTTGCACTGCGTGTGCAAGGGGCTTTTTTTTATTCGCAATCCGGAAGTGAGTGGTCCATCGACGCCGATGGCGAGGGCAGCGTCTGTTGCCCGACCACTTTTGCCGGCACGCCGGCCACGGTGGAGCAGGGCGGCACATCGTGCAGCACCACGCTGCCGGCGCCGACCTTGGCACAGCGGCCGATTTCGATGTTCCCCAGAATCTTCGCACCCGCACCGATGAGCACGCCACGGCGCACTTTGGGGTGACGGTCGCCGCTCTCCTTGCCCGTGCCGCCCAGGGTGACTTCCTGGAGAATGGACACGTCATCCTCGATGACCGCCGTCTCGCCGACCACCAGGCCGGTGGCATGGTCCACCATCACACCGGTACCGATGGGCGCGGCGGGGTGGATGTCCATCGCAAACACCTCGGACACCCGGCTTTGCAGCCACAAGGCCAATGGTGCGCGGCCCTCCAGGTACAAGGCATGGCCCAGCCGGTGGGCCTGCAACCCCTGAAACCCCTTAAAGTACAGAAACGCGCGCGACAGATCGCTGGCCGCCGGGTCGCGGTCGTACACCGCGCGCAGGTCGATCTCCGCCGCCGTCAGAATCTCGGGCCGGTCGGCGTACTCGGTGCGAAAGATGCCGTACAAGTCGTCGGTCGCGATGGCGGCATCCGCCAGCTTGTCGCCGAGCAGGCGGGCCAGCGCATCGGCCAGGCACCGTGGCTTGAGCAGGCGGCGCTCGGCAAAGGGGCGCAACAGCGGCTCTTCGCCGGCCAAGGCCTCGGCTTCGTTCTGCAGGCGTGCCCACAGCAGGTCGCTGTCCGCCGGGGCCGGCGGCTTGACGTGAGCGGTATTCACCGCGGCGGTGGCGGGGTTGGGCATGGCGCAGTCTCCCAAAACGGCGCATAGGTTGCCGTTTGACCCTACGAATTGTGCCGTGTTTCGGATGAATCGCGAAATTTGGCCGCCGTACCCCTATGCTCGCTCAGCATTCATGATGAGGGAGGTGTGCGGTGCGTGAATCGATGGAACAGTTCCTGGCCCGACGGCGAAAGCTGGTGCGCTGGTGGCCGCCGGTCGGTGTGGCCATGCTGCTGGTGCTCGTCGGGTTTGCAGGGTGGCTGTGGTTCACCCAGCCGCTGATGGTCAACCCCAACGAAATGGCCCGCCGCTTGATCAGCGGCGATATCGACGACGGCACGCTGGTGATACTGGCCGGCATGGTGCCCTTGCTGTTGTGGGGGTGCCTGATCGTCACCGCCGGCCTGGTGTTGCTGGGCTTCTCGGTGACCGCGGCAGAGCGCCGCTACCTCGCCGCACTCGATGACAAGGGCGGAAGCGGGCGGACGACCGCGTAGAGAAACCCGCCGGCGGCCAGCAGTACGACCACGGCAAAGCCGGCAGCCACCCCCAGCACCTGCGGGAACCCGCCCGCCTGGTGCAGAGTGGCGATCAACGGCACCGCCAGGCCACTGGCGGTAAAGCCCAGGAAGTACTTCATGCCGAAGGCGCGTGCCCGGTAGTGGGCCGGCACGTAACGCGCCACCATCGCATCGTTGACCACCACCTGGCCGTAGATCGCCGCCATGGTGAGGGTAAAGCCGGCCAGCAGGGTCACGCCCTGGGTCGCCGCCGCCAGCGTCAGCCCGCCGGCCTGCAACACGGCCAGCACCACGAACAACACCGGCAGGCTGTAACGGTCGATCAGACGCCCCATCAGCAACTGGGTCATGGCCCCGACAACGAATACCAGGGTCGCCAGCGACCCGGTGATCGCCAACGGCAGCGCAAAGCCAAGACGCTCGTCGATTACCTTGGGCAGCGTGATCGTGGTGATGTTGAAGGTCATGCCGCCGGCCACGATGGCGATAGCGAAGATCGCCAGCATCGTCCGCGGGTGGGCCACAGCAAGCGGTGCGCGTTGCGGCTTGCCTGCCTTGGCGCCGCCGCCGGCATCGGGCACCAGCGCCAGATAGGCCAGGCCGACGGCCAGGCAAACCAGCCCCGGCACGATGAAGGCCGCCCGCCAGCCCAGGTTGGCCGCGATCACCGCGGTGACGCCCGAGGCCAGTGCCGCCCCCAGGTTGCCCCACACGCCGTTCCAGCCCAGGTCACGCCCCAGGCGGCGGGTGTGGCTGATCAGCATGGCCGAGCCGATGGGGTGGTACAGCGCCGCGAACGTCCCCAGTACCAGCAGCCAGGCGGCAAAAGCCGTGGTCGAGCCGGCCGTGGCCAGGCCCAGTGACGCGGTGCCGCAGCCGGCAAAGAACAGCGCCAGCAGATTGCGGCGCCCGTAGCGGTCCGCCAACCAGCCGGCGGGCAGGGAGAACAACCCAAAGGCCACGAACATACCGGTAGCCAGGGCGATCAACTCGGCATAGCTCAGCCCGGTGTCGGCGGCGATGGCGATCACGGCCGTGGGGTAGATCAACAGCACGAAGTGATCCAGCGCGTGGGCGATGTTGACGAAGATGATGGTACGGCGGGCGGTCGTCATGGCAGGGCTCGGTCGATGACGCGGGGGTAAGATCATCGTAATCTGGCCCGAGCGGCCATTTGGGCCATGATGTCATTGAACGGGCCATTGCATGCCACCGCGCTCCACCGACGCGACCGACTACCAGGATGTCGACCGCCCCGTCGCCGTCATGCCCAAGACGTACCGGACGGGCGAGACCACAGGCTGGCACACCCATACCCGCGCGCAGCTGCTGTTTGCCTTGCGCGGTGTGCTGGTGGCCAGCGCACGCAGCGGCGCCTGGGTGGTACCGACGGACTTCGCCTTGTGGATACCGCCGGGGCTGGCGCACAACGTGGTCATGCACGGCGACATCGTCATGCGCTCGGCCTACGTGCGTGCCGAGGCCGTGCCGGGCGGGGTGGGCGAGTGCCGGGTGATCGCCGTGTCCGAGTTGCTCAAGGCCGCCCTGGTGGCGCTGGCCGACGAGCCGGTGCTGTATGACGAGGCCGGTCGTGGCGGGCACCTTGCGGCCCTGGTGCTGGATGAAATCGCCCGCGCCCCGGCCACCCCGTTTGCCCTGGTGATACCGGCCGACGCGCGGCTCGCCCGTCTGGCCAGGGCGCTGATCGCCGACCCGGGGTTGGCACTGGATATCGATGGCTGGGCCGACACCGTCGGTGTGAGCCGGCGCACGCTGACGCGGCGTTTCCGCCAGGAGACGGGGTTGTCGTTCGGCGCCTGGCGACGACGGCTGCGCCTGCTGCGGGCGGCGGCACGGGTGGCCGACGGCGAGGCCGTCGAGCGGGTCGCCGGCAGCCTGGGCTACGGCAGCGCGGCGGCGTTTCGCGCCATGGCGCGGCGGGAGTTGGGGGCGCAGTTCGACTTTTGAACGTGCCCCGGCACTGTTTAATTCAGTAGCAGAAAATATCATGACCGTCCGTGGTGGCGCGCTGATAGCCTTGCTCCGGTTGTCCGAGACGATATCCAGATCGCAAACACGACGGGTACCGCTTCCGGACGCTCTACTCGAAGGAAGCGGGTCATGACGAAGCGGTATATCAGGTGGGCAGCACCGGCGCTCATCGGGTTGTTGCTGAGCGGCGTGGCGGCGGCCGGGCCGCATTGGGACTGGGAGGCTGGCCCATTGGCCGAGGCGGGTTTCGAGGCAACCCTCGGCGATCGGCTTGACGCCGCGTTCGCCGACGGCACACTGGCCGGCCTGCATGGCGTCGTCGTCATTCGCCACGGCAAGCTGCGCCTCGAGCGCTATTACCCCGGCCCCGACGAGCGCTGGGGTGACGACCTTGGCGTGGTCGAGCATCGTGCCGACCTCAAGCACGATCTGCGTTCGGTCTCGAAAAGCGTCGTCGGCCTTCTCTACGGCATCGCGCTCGACGAGGGGCTGGTTCCGCCGCTCGATGCGCCGCTTCTCGAGCAATTCCCGCAGTACGCCGACGTCTCCAACGCCGAGGCGAAGCGCGCCATCACGATCGAGCACGTCCTGACCATGACAATGGGCCTCGATTGGAGCGAGGACTTGCCCTACACCGATCCGCGCAACAGCGAGATCGCAATGGAGCTTGCACCCGACCGATACGGTTATATCTTCGCCCGGCCGATGAGGGACGCCGCTGGCGAGCGCTGGGTCTACAACGGCGGCGCCACGGCGCTCCTGGGGCGGCTGATCGCGACCGGTGCCGGCAAGCCGCTGCTGTCCTACGCTCGCGAGAAGCTGTTCAATCCACTCGGGATCGATGACGTGGAGTGGGTCGAAGGCGCGGATGGAGAGCCGGCGGCCGCCTCCGGGCTTCGGTTGCGGCCGCGAGACCTCGCCAAGGTCGGTCAGTTGATACTCAACCGGGGGCGCTGGGACGGGCGTCGTATCGTCCCGGATGCGTGGCTCGACGCGTCGCACGCCCCGCAAGTCGAGATCGGTACAGACCTGAGTTATGGCTATCAATGGTGGCTGACCACATTGCCCGGCGGCGAGCGCCTGATCGCCGGCTTCGGTAACGGAGGCCAACGGCTCTTTGTCGTGCCGAGCCTTGATCTGGTCGTCGTTGTCACCGCAGGCCGCTATAACCAGCCCGGGGAGGCCCGGATGCCGGCTGCCGTGCTGAACGACTACATACTCTCGGGGTTGAACCCATAACGGGCTGGGTCAGCGTCGTCTGGCATCCAGACCATTTGCGCCCGCCGCTGACTGGGTTATTCTTGCGCCCCGCGTACCGGCAGCGGTCGTCGCGGAGAGGTGGCCGAGTGGTTTAAGGCAGCGGTCTTGAAAACCGCCGTAGGTGCGAGCCTACCGTGGGTTCGAATCCCACCCTCTCCGCCA
>CBFGWV010000085.1:0-16032 GCA_965652545.1 uncultured Candidatus Competibacteraceae bacterium
ACCTGGCCGTGGTGGCCGAAACCTGCCAGCGGGTGGTGGTCATGTACGCCGGTCAAGTGGTCGAGACCGGTCCGGTCGCGGAGGTCTTCACCACGCCACGTCATCCTTATACTCAGGCGCTGCTGGAGGCCTTGCCCGAGCGCAGTGCCGGCAAGGCCCGCCTGAACACCATCGGCGGCGTCGTGCCCGGTCAGTACGACCGACCCGCCGGCTGTCTGCTCACCCCCCGCTGCCGTTATGCCCAGGACCGTTGCGTGGCTGAGCGGCCCGGGCTGCTGCCGGTGGGCGACGGGCGCCAGGCCCGCTGCCATTTCGCCCTCGACGACGCCGGGAGGCCGACCCATGGTTGATGCACCCATCCGCATGGAAGCCCGCGACCTCAAGCGCCACTACGAGGTGTCCAAGGGGTTCATGAAGGGCACGGCCACCGTCAAGGCGCTGGACGGTGTGTCGTTCACGCTTGCCGAGCGGCGCACGCTGGCCGTGGTGGGGGAGTCCGGCTGCGGCAAGTCGACCCTGGCCCGCCAATTGACCTTGATCGAACCGCCCTCCGGCGGCGCGCTGCTGCTCGACGGCGAGGACGTCGCCGGTGCCAGCAAGGCCGAGCTCAAGCGTGCCCGCCGTCATGTGCAGATCATCTTCCAGAACCCTTACGGTTCCTTGAACCCGCGCAAGAAGGTCGGTGCGATCCTTCAGGAGCCGCTGATCATCAACACCTCCCTCAGCGGCAAGGAGCGCGAGGAAAAGGTGCGCGCCATCATGACCAAGGTGGGTCTGCGGCCGGAGTTCTACAGCCGTTACCCGCACATGTTCTCCGGCGGTCAGCGCCAGCGCATCGCCGTCGCCCGCGCGCTGATGCTCGACCCGCACATCATCGTCGCCGACGAGCCGGTCTCTGCTTTGGATGTCTCCATCCAGGCCCAGGTGCTCAACTTGCTGATGGACTTGCAGGAGGAGTTCGGCGTCGCCTACGTCTTTATCTCCCACGACCTGAGCGTCGTCCGGCACATCGCCGACGATGTGATGGTCATGTACCTGGGCCGGCCGGTGGAGCACGGTGCGCGGGATGTCATCTTCGACCACCCGCTGCACCCGTATACCCGTGTCCTCATGGCCGCCATGCCTCGCTTGAGCGCCGCCGACCGTAAAGAGCACATCCCGGTCCAGGGTGAGTTGCCCTCGCCCCTGAACCCACCCGCCGGCTGCGCCTTCCACACCCGCTGCCCCTTCGCCATCGATCGCTGCAACAGCGAGCGGCCGCAGCTGCGCGAGGTGCAGGGGCGGATGGTGTCGTGTCATCGGGCGGGGGAGGTGTAGCGGCGGTGGCAGGGGCCGACAACTGTTTGACCCAACTTAACGTTCGGGTCTTTCTGGAACACTGGGTCTTTATGAGTTCCGGCTCGACGATGGCACCCATTCTCGATACCGGCACCCGTAGGAGCGCACCCCCGTGCGCGATCCGGCCTCGGATCGGCACCGTGCCATCAGGATTCGGCGCCGAACCGGCGGGGGTTCGGCGCCATTTTCGGCAATCGCCCTGAGGGCAGGGCTCCTACAGGTGCCAGTAGCGTGGCATTCGCCTTGGCCGTGGGCACCGCCAGTGGTCTGAGTCGTAGGATGCGTTGAGCGTAAGCGATACGCATCGGTTCAACGTCGAAGCCACCACCCCAAGGGTCAATATCGCTATCGACGAACCATTCCCTAGATTGGGAATGAATTAACCCAGCGGATAACCGTTTGAACCAACAATAAAACCTTCCAAATGTGTGAAAAATTCACACATTTACATACGTTTACGTACGTAAATAACTGTAGACATGGCCAAATCCATTAGGCACTCTCCCGCCAAATTTCAGGATGGTGCAGCCAGGGAAGGGGGGCCTTTCGGTGCACGGAATCGTTCGGATCATCGGGTTGCTGTTCCTCGCACTGCTGGCGTTCACCGCCATGGCCGAGCGCTATGAGTACGACCCCACCGGCCAGCTTCGCAGCATCGTCCGTGACGACGGCACCACGCTGAACTTCGTCTACGACGCCGCCGGCAATCTGCTTTCCGTCTCTCCTCAGGCGCCCGAGGGTGCCGTCATTCACGGTATCGACCCCGACACCATCCGCCGTGGCCAGAGTGGCTCGTTCGTCATCGACGGCATTGGCCTCGCCGGTGCCACGGTGGTCAGCCCCACAACCGATCTGGCCATCAGCGACGTAGCGGCCAGCGAGTCGTCCATCAGCTTTCAGATGAGCGCCGACCTGGCGGCCGAGTTGGGCCCGCATGCCTTGAATGTGCTTGTCCCGGGTGAGCCGTCGGCCCAGGTGTCTGTAGAGGTACTCAGCGCCGGCCCGGTGTTGTCCGTAACGCCCACGCCCATCGCCATCCCACCCGACGGCCAAGCCTATGGCTACAGCCTGCGCCTGTCGGAGGCCGACACGGTGGACTGGACCGTGGCCTTGTCGGTGGACTCGCCCGACATCACCGTAAGCCCGCCCAGCGCCGTCATCCCGGCCGGGTCGCTGACGGCGCCGTTCCAACTGTCATCCGCGACCGAGGGCGTGTACCGGCTCACCGTCGCGGCCAATGGCCACACCCAGACGCTGCCGGTGTTCGTCACCAGCGAGTACCGTGGCATCAACTTTGCTGTGGCCCCGCTGGTCGGTGTGACCCTGGCGGGCGGGGGCGGCGGTGCGGAGGCCGAGGGCATCGTCACCGCGCCGCTGGTCGGCGTGTCGGTCGGCCCGCTGGTGCGGGCCATTACCCCGGATGCCCTGGAGCGGGGCACGACACAGGCGCTGGTGTTCGCCGGTGCCGGTCTGGCCACGGCCGATGCGCTGAGCGTGATGCCGGCCGACGGCGTGTCCGTGCTCGATGTCGCGGCTGACGCCGATGGCCGCCGCGTCGTCGCCACGGTGGCGGTGGACGCGTTTGCCCCGCTGGGCACCCGGCGCGTGCAGTTGCTGCACCAGGGCATGGCCTATCCAGCCTGGGACGACCGCGTGCTGGTGGCGGACCCGGCGCCGCGCATTACCGGCTTGCTGCCCCATTACGTCGAGCGCGGCGAGTCCACCCGGGTACGGGTGTCCGGCGAGAACCTGGCCCAAGCCACGGGCGTCGCCCTCAGCCCGGCGACCCATGTCAGCGCCGCCATCGAGTCCGTGGCCGCCGACGGCCGCTCGATGTGGGTGCAGGTCGGTGCCACCGCCCTGGCCGCGGAAGGGCCGCGCACACTGATCGTCACCACCCCAAGCGGCGCCTCGGACAGCACGCCGTCACCGGCCAACACCTTCTGGGTCACCGACCGCGATCCACCGTTGTTTACGCCGATCATGGCGCCGCTGGTGGGCGTCAACCTGGGTGACGGACCGATCGGCCCGGAGGCGCAGGCCACGTTGGTGTCGCCCGCCGTCGGCGTCACACTGGGCAGCACCGTCACCGCGCGTTCGCCCGCTGCCTGGGGTCGCGGCCAGGCGTTTGCGCTTGGCCTGCTTGGCCAGGGCTTGAGCGGTGTCGACGGCCTGAGCGTCACACCGGCGGCCGGCGTCAGCGTCCAGGGTTTGACGGTCAGTGCCGACGGCCGCTCGGTCACGGCGGACATCACCGTGGCCGCCGACGCGGCGCTGGGCTTGCGTCGCCTGCACCTCACCCGCGCTGGCGTCGCCATACCCTTTGCCTCGGCGGAGCTCGCGACCGTACACATCACCACGCCCTTGCCGGTGGTGACCGGTGTGTCGCCCACCCGGGTGGGGCCAGGCAGTGTGCAGAGCTTGCGCGTGGTGGGCAGCCACTTGGGGCAGGTGACCGCCGTCACTGCCGTGCCAGGGGGCGGGTTGTCGCTGGGCGTGCCGACACTGGCGGCGGACGGCGCCTCCCTCACCGTGCCACTGGCCGTGAGCAGTGCGGCCACGCCCGGCGACCGCGCCATCGTGTTGCACAGCCCGGCCGGCGCCAGCAGTGCCGTGCCCACGGTGGCCAACACCGTTACCGTCACCGAGGACACGCCGTTCACCGTCTCGCCGCTGATGGCGCCGCTGGTCGGCGTCACCCTGGGCGAGGTCGCGGGCGGCGGTTCGACAGAGGCCTTGATCATGGCGCCGCTGGTCGGTGTGCGTGTGGGCGAGGGTGGCCCGGGTGGACAGACCGAGCTGGGCATCCACACGCCGCAGGTGGGTGTGGCGATCGGCCCGGCGGTGTTCACCGCGCAGGCCTCGCCGCTGCACCGCGGCCTCAACGGCACCGTCGACCTCACCGGGGTGGGGCTGGGCGCCATCGCCGTCGCAGATCTGGTGCCGCAAGGGCAGGGTGTGATCGTCACCGGCATCGCCACCGCCGCAGACGGCCGCAGCGCGCGCTTGACCGTGGAGGTCTCCCCGCTCGCCGAGACCGGGCCGTACGCACTGGCGCTCGCCGCGGCCGGCGGTCAGCCGATACCGCTGGCCGACCCGGCCGCCGCGGTGGTGAACGTGGCCGCCGCCCCGCCGGCGGTGGCGTCCATCTCACCCATCGTCGGCCGCCCGGGAGAGACGATGCTCCTGACCATTCGCGGGACCGACCTGCACAACCCTACCGCCGTGCGCTTCAGCCCGGCCGATGGCATCACTGTGGGCAGCCAATACAGCGCGAGCGCCGACGGGCGCACCGTCACCGTGGCCATATACGTCAACGAGGATGCGGCGCTCGGCGCCCGCACCCTGCGGATTTTCACACCCGGGGGCGGTTCCGATGCCGCCAGTACGCCAGCCAACACCTTCACCGTTTATCGCTAAAGAGGGGGACGGGATGTCCAACGCAACGACCACGGCCCGCGGACCGCTCTTCCGCAAAACCCTGATCACCGGCGCCCTGCTGGGCACCGCCCTGGCCACCGGCCCCGCGCTGGCCTTCGACAGTGGCAGCACCGGTGCCGACGGCGCGTTCACGCCGCAGGTCGACACCGTCCTGCCACTGCCGCCGGACGGGGTGTTCAACTTCACCTCGGTGAATATTCCCGCAGGCGTCACCGTCACCTTTGGCAAGAACACGCTGAACACGCCGGTGGTGTGGCTGGTGAGTGGGGATGTGAACATTGCGGGGACGGTGGATGTCAGCGGCCAGGCAGCCACCGATGTGGGTGCGGCGGGTGATGGCAATGTCGGGGATGACGGCTTGCCCGGTACAGGCGGCCCAGGCGGGTACGGCGGAGGCCGTGGCGGCGAGCCGGCGGCCGATGGGGAGCGGCGGGCGGGGGCAGGCCTAGGGCCTGGGGGTGGCGCGGGGGGTTACAGCGCAGGCGCTAACGCCAGTCAGCAGCTCGGTGGTGGAACGGGAGCATTTGCCGCGGTAGGGAGCAACTCCCCCGTCGGCCCCCAATCGGCTCATGGAGCGCCCTACGGGAGCAGTCTGTTGTTGCCGTTGATCGGTGGATCGGGCGGTGGTGGCGGTTGTGGAGGGCTGGCATTTCATGGCAGCGGCGGCGGCGGCGGCGGTGGTGCCGTATTGATCGCAGCTTCTGGTACCGTCGACATTGCTGGCAACTTGAAGGCCGAAGGCGGAGCGAACGGATTAAGAACCGGCTCGGGGGTCGGCTGTATTGGTGGTCCCGGCGCCGGAGGTGGTGTCAGAGTGGTTGCCACCACGATCCGCGGAGAGGGTACGGTCAGTGCCCTTGGCGGCGTCTATAGGGAGAATTCATTCTATCGGGGGGGCGCTGGCCGCATTCGTTTCGAGGCTGAAAGCTATCAACGCGTAAAGGCCAGTACCCCGGTCCACACCTTCGGCGCCCCCAGTGCCTTGTTCGTCTCCGGCGGTCCCAGCGTACGCATCACCAGCGTCGCCGGTCAGCCGGTGCCCGCCGAGCCCATCGGTGTGGGCGATGTCAACCTGCCGGAAGACACCGCCAACCCGCTGGAGATCGTCTTCGAAACCACCGGCATCCCGGTCGGCAATGTCGTCGAGCTGTCGGTCATTCCGGCCTATGGCGTCAAGACCACCGCCGTCTCGCCAGCCCTCGCCGGCAGCACCGAAAGCGCCACGGCATCGGTGTTCGTCAGCCTGCCCCAAGGCCCCAGCGTGCTCAGCGCCAGCGTCACTTACGCCGTCACCGGCAGCCAGTCCACCGCGCTGATGCACTACACCGACGGCGAGGCTGTGGCCAAGGTGCGTCTGGAGTCCCCGCTGGGCGGCGAGGCCTTGGCGGTGTTGATCACCGACTCTGGCCGCGAGGTGCCGGTGCCGGCCTCGCTGTTGCGCCACCTGCCGCGGTCCTGACCGTCGCCAGTCGCTTAGCGCAAAAACGATGGGGGCGGACGCCGGTATCGGTGTCCGCCCCGGATCGACCAATCGTCGAAGAATGCAGAATCGCCGTGGACGGCTTACGCCGCGGCAGGAGGCCAGTGTGTTGAAGTCGGCACGAGGGGGACGGACCCGCCAAACGGCGGCCTTGGAGCGCGCATCGGCGAGCCCGGCACATGCCTGCGAGTTGATGCCGTATCGAGCAGCCCCTGGGATCACCGCCCCTGGGATCGCCGAGTTGCACTCGGCAATGCCGGCCAGTGGCCGGCATCCCGCAAGTGAGCAAGACGCCTACACGCATTCTGGTCACCACCTAAACACCGCAAGCGGCTGTCCGACGCGCCCGCGACGCCCGTTGACCACCTGGCTTGCCGCCGTCCTCGCCCTGCTGTGCGTCACCACCACCCAGGCCGACACCCTCGCCCAGGGCCAGCTCACCGTCCCCGTCACCGGCCACGACGACCTGACCATCCCGCTGAGCGCGGTTACGACAACCGTCACCGGCGACGACACCCTGCGCCGCCTCACCACCCTGGACGGCACCGACACCACCGTCACCCTCGAAGGGAGTTGCACCTTCCAGTCCGCCGCCTGGACGCCACCGACCACACCGCCATCGGGCTGGAGCACACCCTACGGCGCCCTGGCCCTGACGCTGTCCTGCGAATCCGGCGCCGAGGCCACCGTCATCGTCACGGCCGATCCGGCTCCGCCTACAGGCGCTGTCCTGTTTATCGCGCCCGGTGAGGCACCGACCCGTGCCACCGCGCAATCCGCAAACTGGCAGCCTCACCCGCTCACCCAAACCCCGACCGCCTTGCGCTTCACCCTGACCGACGGCGGCAGCGGCGATCCGGATGCTCTGGCCGACGGCCAGATCACCACCCAAGCCTTGCCGGCCTGGCCGCAGGCGGCCATCCCGCTGACACCCCCGATGGCCATCGCCATTCTTGCAGCGTTGTTGTTTGCCTTCGGTGGCATGGCCCTGTGGCGCCGTCATCCGGTCATCGCGCTGGCCTTGGTGCTCGCCGGCGGCACCCTCGCCGTGCCCGGCAGCTGGTGGCCGGCCGCCGTTGCCGACGAGGGCAGTAGCCCCGTCACCCCCTCGGCAGCGGAATTGGTCTTCGAGGTCGAGCCGGGTGCCAGCGAGAGCGACCCGCAAACCCTGGTGCTCACCAACACCGGCGACACGGCCGTGCCCCTCGGCGCCCCCGCGTTGGACGGCCCCTTCGTCCTGCGCTCGTCCACCTGCACCGACACCCTCGCGTCCGGCGCGAGCTGCGAGTTGGTCCTCGCCTACCGCGAAGGCGGCGATACCGACGGCGAGCTGACGCTGCACGCCCTCCTGCCGTCCGTCATCCCGACTGCGGACAGCGACGCCGAGGTCGTCCTTACCGGCGCCGGTTTCACCCCAGCCACCGCCGTACTGCTGGATGGCGAGGCCGCCCCGACCCGCTACCTGGACGCCGGTCGGCTGGCCGTCACCGTCTCGGCCGCACAGCGTGCGCAAGCCTGGATCTACCTCGTCAGCGCCCGTGAGGGCGATCTGGCCTCGGCCGGCGCCCTGGAGCTGACCGTCGAGGCCCCGCCGGGCGACGAGCCGCTGTCGGCCTTCGCCCTGAGCCCCGAGCGCGCCGAGGCCGATGGCCAAGCCCACACCGTGACCGTGCTCGGCCAGGGCTTCACCGCCGAGGCCCAGGTGCAGGTCGCCGGCCAGGCCGTGGACACCACCGTTCTCGGCACCCATCAGTTGCAAGCCATCGTACCGGCCGATCTCACCGCCAGCCCCGCCGAACTGGCGGTGGTCGTCACGACCGGCCATGGCAGTAGCGCCGCACTCACCTACACGTTGGTCGCCCCAGGCGGCATGGACCCGCCGGTGCCCGCGCTGCCGCCCGAGGACATCGTCGCCGAGCTGCCGCCCGGCCCTGGCGGCAACGGCATCGGTTTCGATCGGCTCATCGACCTGATCAACGCCGACCCGCCCATGCAGTACGACGTCGTGCCCGGGGCCATCGAGCGCGAGCTGTACGTCTTCATCCGTGGCCGGGTGCTGGACGAGCACGGCCAGCCCCTGGCCGGCGCCAAGATCACCGCCAATGGCCAGCCGGACTTCGGCTACGCCGTCAGCCGCGCCGACGGCCACTACGAATTCGCCACCAATGGCGGTGGCCGTGTGGTGCTGGACATCGCCAAGCACGGCTACCTGCCCGCGCAGAAGCACGTCGACACCGGCTGGCAGGACATCACCCGCGCCGACGACGCCTGGCTCAAGCGCCTTAGCGACAAGGTCACCGTCGTCAGCCTCGATGGCAGCGTCAGCGACGTGCAGCCGGCGGCCGGCGAGGTCGAAGACGACATCAACGGTCAACGCCAGGGGCGGTTGCTGTTCCTGCCCGGCACCCGTGCCCGCCTGGTCTACCCCGACGGTCGCGAGCAGGCGGTGGAAACCCTCTCGGTGCGCATCACCGAATACACCAGCGGCGAGAACGGCCCGGCCCTCATGCCCGGTCCGCTGCCCCCCGCGAGCCTGTACACCTACGCCGCCGAACTCTCTGCCGACGAGGCCTTGTTCAGCGGTGCCAGCGAGGTGCGCTTCAACCGGCCGGTGCCGTACTACCTGGAGAACTTCCTGGGCCTGGAGGTGGGCTTGCCCATCCCGTTGGCCACATATGACCGATCGCGCGCGCTCTGGGTGCCCGAGGACGATGGTGTGGTCATCGGGATACTGGCGGTGGATGCACAAGGCCGTGCAGTGGTGGACATCGACGGTGACGGCCGGCCTGACCCGGCAACCACGCTCAATGCCTGGCGCTTTACCGTTGAAGAGCTTACCGCCCTTGCCGAGCGATACCCGCCCGGTAGCCGCCTGTGGCGTACCTTGATGCTCGGCTTCACCCCTAAAGACCTGAACCTTCTACAGGGCGAATGCGACCCGGTTGACGGTTGCCCGGCCTCTGAAGGCGAGGGCGATGGTGTGCTGGAGGACGACTGTGGCCCCAACGTCGGTGGCTGCATCATCAACGTCGAGCGCGGTACCGTCTCGGAGGTGTTCCCCGTCAAAGGCGCGGCCACCGCGCTGAAGCTCTCCACCGCCGCCTTGAGCATGCCGACGTTGCGCACCCCGCCCGGCGGCGGCACACCGGTGCTGATCATCCATCAGCCCGATGCGCGTACGCTGCCGCTGTCGTATCTCGATGCACGCGCCACCCGGCCGTGGAACGAAGAGAAGCAGAAATACCCGGAAACCTACGTCCGCACCACACTGAAGCTTGAGATTTTCGGTGTCGAGATTCTGCGCAGTACCGGCTATGGCCCCAGAGGGCAGAACGCCGCCAGCGGCCGGCCGTTCCTGATGCCCGACGAGGAAGAGGGGGGCGATAACAACGACCCGATCCGCGATCGGCGCAAGTACCTCATCCTCGGCGGTCTGGACGAGGACGAGCGCACCCTGCTCGCGGCTGCCCGCCGTGCGCTCAAGAGCGGTGCGCCACCTAAAGTCAAAATAGAGGCGTGCAACCATTACGTGCCGGTACCCGTCGATGGCGGCCTGGGCGGTGCGTCCGGCTCGCGCAGCTTTGGTCGCGGCGGTGGCCGTGGCGGCGTGGGGGTGTCGACGCCACCGGCAGGGTGGGACAACCTGGGCAATACACTGGCGCTGATCCAGCGCTGCACCGAGAGTGAATTCACCCTCACCATGGCCACGCGCACCGGCGCGCCGTGGGACGGTGGCCTGAGCTGGACATCGATCGGCAATTTCTTCCCCGAAGAGGCCATCTTCCATGCCCCGGGCAATGAGACTGGTGCCCACCGGGGCAACCGCACGCCCGAGTTGCGCCCGGTGCATGGGGCGCTCGGCGGCCATGGTCCGGTCCATGACATCGCCATCGAGGTGGCCGGCTATACGCTCATGGGCACCGCGAATGCGCTGCTGCGCCAGCGCCACGACCTGCCCCCGACCCCGGTACCCGGCACCGCCGGGCTAACGGATTTTCGCGCCGTGCACGGCGGCGCCTCGGGGCGGATGTACTTCATTGCCCGTGCCGGTGGTGAGCAGTTGCGGGTCTATGCGCGCGATCTCGATGGCCAGGTGAGTGCCATCGCGGGCAACGGGCAGAGCGCCTGCTCGAGCCTGGCCGTGGATGGCGCCCCGGCATTGAGTGTGCCCCTGGGGGAGCCCAGTGCCGTGGTCGAAGGCCCCGGCGGCGCGCTCTACATCGCCGACCGCGCCTGTCATCGCGTTTACCGCCTGGCCCCCGATGGGCGTCTGGAGCCCCATGTCGGCACCGGTCAGGCCCGTGACAGCGGCGACGAGGGCACCGCCCGCGCCGCGGCCGTGCATGGTCCGCAAGACTTGGCCATGGACAAATTCGGCATTCTCTACATCGCCACCGCGGGTGCGCGGGTGCGCGATGTCGAGCCCGGCGGCATCATTCGCACCATCGCCGGCACCGGCCAAGTGGGCGACGCCCCCGACCACGCCCTGGCCAACCAAGCCGCACTGGGTGCCAGGCTGCGCCTGGCCGCACAGTCCAATGGGCGCTTGTCCATTCTCGATATCGACAACCGCAAAGTCCGCGAAGTGGGGCTGGACGAAATCCTGCGCACCGTCGCCGGTGGTGGCGACGAGTCGGGTCTTGCGGCCGGCTACGAGTCCACCCAGGTGACACTGCCGGCGGATCTGGCCGCCATCGCCTACCTGCCGCACAAAGGCAACACACCGGCCCTGTTCATGGCCCGGCAGGACGGCAGCGTGTGGGGTGTGCTCTCGCCGTTTCGCGTGTTGCCCGGTCAGACCGAAGTCAAGATCCTCAGCGGCGGTGGCATCGACCACTACTCGGCCATCACCGGCAAACTGCTGCGCACCACCGACTACCACACCGGTGCGGAGCTGCGCCGCATCCGCCACGACGGCCACGGCCGGCTGGTGGAGATCCGCGACCTCGCGGGTCCCACAGTGTTCGAGCGCGCCGGCAACGGCCAGCTCACCGGCATCGTCTCGCCCAAGGGCGAGCGCACCACCATTGCGATGAACAGCGCAGGCCAAGTGCAGGCGATCACCAACCCCGCCGGCGAGCGCTGGCGGATCGCCTACGAGCCCGGGCGCCCCTATCTGATCAGCGCCATCACCGACCCCGAAGACCGGGCCACCACCTACGTCTACGACGACCTGGGGCAGTTTAAAAGCGAGACCGACCCCGAGGGCGGAGGCTGGACCCGCTCGCTCATCGGTCTTGAGCAGTATCGGATGCAAAGCGCCGAAGGGGTGGGCATCGACTACACCATCCGCCGTGGCGGCCCGCGCCAACAACAGGTCATCACCCACTACCCCGATGGCAGCGAAACCGAAGCGGTCGTGGACAAGACCCGCAGCGCATACCGCAGCGCCGACGGCAGCACGGTGACCACCGACACCCGCCCACGCCCCTGGTACGGCAGCCAGGCCCCGTACCCGGCGCGCACCGTCGCCCGCACCCCCGGCGGGCTGGAAACCACCGTCACCACCGAGTTGGCCGAAACCCGCGACGGCGACCGCCTCGTCTCAGCCAGTGTCCAGGTCACCGTCAACGGCGCGCAGACCTGGACCAGCAGCTACGACGGCACCACCCGCACCGCCCAGACCACCAGCCCCGCCGGCCGCAGCAGCCAGAGCGCCCTGGACGAACAAGGCCGTCCGCTGTGGCAGCGCCTGCCCGAGGCCGGCGAGCTCAGTTACGCCTACCGCGACGACGCCCGCCTGGAGGCCATCACCCACACAGCCGAGAATGGGATCGACCAGCGCACCTGGACCTTCGCCTACGACCTCCGAGGCGACCTGGCCCAGATCACCGACCCGCGCGGCCAGAGCGTCAGCCTGAGCAACGATCTTCTTGGCCGCCCCACCCAGGTCACCGAACCGGGCCTGCGAACCACCGGCTACACCTACGACAAGGCCGGCAGCCTCATCGGCCTCACCCCGCCGGGCAAACCGACGCACAATTTTGAGACCGACAGCAAAGGCCGGCTCACCGAGTACACCCCGCCCGAAGTCCCCGGCACCGCCACCAACCGCACCTGGGCCTTCGACAAAGACGGACGCTTCACCGAACGGCGCGACAGCAGCGGCGAGGGCATCACCCAGGCCTATGACCCGGTCACCGGCCAGCCCACCCGCAGCGACCAGCAACCGGGCCACTCCACCGTACCGGCATTCGATGCCGCCGGGCGGCTCAAGACCCTGACCCACGCCCCCGGTACGCCTGAGGAAAGCACCCTTACCCTCAGCTACGACGGCCCCCTGGTCACCGCCATCGACACCGGCGGCCTCACCCAGGGCAGCGTTCAGGCGAGTTACGACCACCAGCGCCGTGTCACCGACTACCGCATCGGCAACGAGACCATCGCGCTCACCTACGACGCCGACAACCTCATCACCCAACACGGCCCGCTCACCTTCACCCGCAGTGCCCAGAGCGGCCGCATCGACGCCACCACCGCCGGCACCACCCAGACCGGTCACGGCTTCAACGGCTTTGGCGAACTGATCGACTACACCGCCCAGACCCAAGGCAACGAGGACTACCGCTACACCCTCACAAGAGACGCCGCCGGCCGCATCACCGGCAAGACCGAGACGGTGCTGGGCGAAACCCACAGCACCACCTACACCTACGACAGCGCCGATCGCCTCATCCGAGTGACCAAAGACGGCCAGATACAGAGCGAATGGGACTGGGACCTCAACGGCAACCGCATCGGCGCGGGCTACGACAGCGACGACCAGGACAGGCTGACCCAGAGCCCAGCCACCGACCGCCCCATCCCCAGCCAAGCCATCCGCTACCGCACCGACGCCCTGGGCCGGCGTATCCAGGTCGAGAAGGGCGGCCAGATCGAGTACAGCTTCCTGTACGGCGCCGGCCTCTTACCCCAGGCCCGACTCACCCCCGACGGCCAGATCGACCAGCTGTACATCTACGCCGAGCGCCACAGCCCGAGCCTCATCATCGAACCGCAGACCGGCACCACCTACCGCGTCATCGCCGATCACCTGGGCAGCCCCAAGCTTATCGTCGACACCCAGACGGGCAGCATCGTCCAGGAGATGGACTACGCTGTGTGGGGAGCGGTCACCAAGGACACCAACCCCGGCTTCCAGCCCTTCGGGTTTGCCGGCGGGCTGTACGAACCGGAAACCGGACTCGTACGCTTCGGGGCACGGGACTACGACCCGTACACCGGACGGTGGATGGCGAAGGACCCGATTGGGTTTGCGGGTGGGGATGGGAATCTGTTTGGATATGTGACCGGTGACCCTGTAAACAGCATCGATCCGCTTGGGCTCTATCAAATAACCGGCGGGCTTGATACGTCAGGCATGAGTTTTAAGGAAGCTCTTGATGCTAGGCGTGCATATAATGAAACTGAAGCAGGAAGAAGAGAAATGGTATTAGAGTTTTGGGGCGAGGAGCTCAAGAAGCGTATTCCCTTGCTGCCTGATGACCAGCGTCTTGAGGCGGAGGAGATTTATTCTTGCATGACGGTGTCTGTCGATCCAGATATCGATGATTTTTATAAGCGGAACAGAGAGAACTATGCAGTTGCAAATCATGGTGAGAAAAGTATTATTTTTAATCACGATTTTTTTGCATCACAGGATAAGGGATTTATCTTTTTCCATGAGTTTAGGCATCTGATGGACGCTAACAATGAATTTTACTTGGACAGTAGTCGTTATATTGGAGACTCGTTGACGGGTGGCGCATCAAAACATCCTGGAGAGATGGATGCTGATGCATGGGCTGGAATGGTGCAGAGGCTGAGATGATCCATATGGTTGCGTGCAGAATTATATATATATTTTCTTTTTTGTTTATGTCATTTTTCTTTTTTGCTGTCGCCGATGCGGATACGTGGGTGGATCCTAAAGAGAAAGTGGCGATAAGTGAAAATGGTATGTACGTTGTCAGGATTCCACCGCCAAAAACCGAAAATTCTCACGAATGGTTGGGTGATGTGTTTGCAAGAATCTATAAATTTGATGAGGTTGGTTATAAGTTTGTGCAGAAATTCGAACTGAATATCAACTCGGTTCCGATATCTGTTTTTATCTCAAACAAAGGATTGACAATTGCTGTTGATCAATGGGGGCAAGTAGGGTATGGGCCTATAATAACAGTCTATGATGCTGATGGGCGAATTTTGTCTGAAAGTTGGCTTGATGATATTTTTACTGAAGATGAAATATTGAGTATGCAAAAAACTACGTCGTCGATCTGGTGGAGAAAGAATGGGTTGCCTGCCCTTCTTGACGAGGGGGAGAACACACTTTTTTTGAGTGATGCGTTAGGAGGGGTTGTCGAAGTAAATATGGAAACCGGAAATGTCGGTGTGAAGAGATACGAGAATTAAACCGTAATGGGAAATCCCCTGGCTCTGCCGGGGTGGCAGTAGAAGTTTGACGTATCCGGGAGTCCATCGCGGAGACTCCAGCCGTGAGCCGCCAAGCACACGGACTGGAGAAACCGCAGATGGACGAGTTTGAGAGCTTAAGTCATGCCGGTGCGCGTCAAGGTAGTTGTCGCCTGATTCATGCACTTACTCGTTCTTTATCCACAGCGAGTCCGGCCGCCTCGACGATGCTCTGGCGCTCTGGGTTGAGCGTCACCGCGCCGATGGGCCGCCAGTTGCGGGTAGGCCCTGACCAACCGCGCACCGGAGGCAAAGGAATATCGAATAATGAGTATCGCTAATGTGTTTGGGGTTCTGGCTTTGCTAGTTGGGGTGTGGCTTGATTTTCTAACAGGCTACTGGGGCTTCCAGTCAGCGAGGAAAAAAGGGTATAAGTCAGGCAATTTTTTTTGTACCAGCTGTTATGTATGCTGTTTTTGTTTTCTCGGTGGATTTTGAGTTTGTAGTGAATAACAGCGTGTTGTCTTTAGTTGGGATGGTGGCGTTTCATTCTTTTGTATATTTTTTATTGCCATGGATTCTTGATAAATATTTTGAAGCGAGTGGTGATGTATGAAATTGCTGCTGGATTCAAAAGTGCTGCAATTATAGAGGAGGGCTGATATGGCTACGGCCCGAGCCTGGCCCGAAGCTGCTGAGGCTCTTCACGGCGATTCTATTGATCCTGCTCCATTAGTTCGTCAATGAACTCAAGATCGAGCCGGTCAGCCCGATTTCCTAGGCGTGATTGGCTCATGCGAGAGAGTCCGGATGTTCAGGGCGGTAAGCGGTGCAGCAACCCCATCTACCGGCGGTAAAATCAGGCCGGTAAGCTGTCCTTGTAATTCCAGGGCAGGAAGGCATCGAGGTCGGCGTCGGTATTCATCTGAGGTAGATGGGTGAAGACCTCGACCAGATAGCCGTAGGGCTCGATGCCGTTGGCCTTGGCCGTCTCGATCAGGCTGTAGAGGGCGGCACTGGCCTGGGCGCCGTGCGGGGTGTGGCTGAAGAGCCAGTTCTTGCGCCCGATGACGAAGGGACGGATGGCGTTCTCGGCCGGGTTGTTGTCCAGCGGGATGTGTCCGTCGGTCAGAAAGACGGTCAGGCCACGCCAGTGGTTGAGCAGATACCCCAAGGCCTTGCCCACGGCGCCTTTGGGCGGGACCTGGGCGATGGACTGTTGCAGCCAGGTGTGGAATTTCTCGATCACCGGGGCACTGCTCTCTTTGCGCAGGGCCAAGCGCTGTTGGGGCGAGGCCTCTTGGGCCTTGGCCTGCTTTTCGAGCGCGTAGAGCTGGGTGATGAAGTTCAGGGCCTTGTCGGCCTTGCCGCGTTTGCCC
>CBFGWV010000086.1:0-15961 GCA_965652545.1 uncultured Candidatus Competibacteraceae bacterium
GCGCGTCAAGAGTCCTGCCGGAGATCCGACGCACACTGCGACGGAGTGCGCCAGGAACCACGCGGGATCAGCCTGGATCATTCACCAGAGTGAGCCTGCCTGGGGTCCGGGGGATAGCGGGCCGACTGTCGGCAGCATGGATGCTGCCGTCAAGCGCACACGGACGTGTTCACCGCGGGTCGGAACGCTATCCCCCGGACCCCAGGCAGGCGGGTCGAGGCCGCCAACCTCAGCCCGAATGTGGCTCCCAACCCGCCATCGGCCCGCCTCAACCCTCAAGCGTGTGCATGAGATCGATCATGAACTCCATGGTCTCGTCGTCCACCGCCTCCCACTGGGTGAACCCCATGCCGTGCAGAATCTCCGCGCCGCGTGGGTCGTGGTGCATGGCGACAAGTGCCGTGACCAGGTCGTCCCGCCGCTCAACCAGCGACGGCCCCACCAGCAACACATGGTGGATGTCCCGTATCAGGCTGCGCACCAACGGCCGCAACGACTTGCTCACTAACGGCGATAGCGCATCGAACGCCGCCTGAAGCATGAAACCGGCCCGCACCTCTCCCCGCAGAACTGCCTTGGCCACCAGCACCTGGTTGCCCGCCGCATGCACATCCAGATCATCGGCGCCGATGTCGGCCGGCTCCAGCATGATGCGGCAGATCATGTTCACATCCGGGTCATCGGTGGCCGCCACCGTCAGACCCGCCTGTAAATCCTCCACCCGGGTCGCCGGATCGTCGGCGCGTACCACGATGACCGCCTCGTCCTGCACCTGAGCGGGCCTGGCAAGCGCGGTAAAGCCACGTCTCCGCACCAGTTCCGCGGCATCGAAGGCATTGGCGTAGATCATGTCGACCTTGCCGTCGGTCACCGCCTGGTGCAACGCGGGATAGTCGTCATACAGCTCCAGATGCAACCCAAGCCCCGTGTGTCGCTGGAGCCATGTGTTGAAGATGAACCAGCCGGGCAGACTATCCGGGTTCGCATCGGGCGAGATCGTGAAATCGTATCGTGTCATGGCGGCCGTCCCGGTCAGCGCATCGTCTGGTACAGGCGACTGGCGATGTCCACCTGGCGTCGCGAGGGTTTGCGCCGCACCGAGGTGTATCCGACCACCGTGCCGCGGCGAATGTTGGGGATCACCGTGGCGTAAACCCAGTAGAAACCTCCGTCCTTGCGCAGGTTTTTGACATAGCCATGCCAACGCCGCCCCTCGCCCACGGTGTCCCACAGGTCCTTGAACGCCGGCGCCGGCATTTCCGGATGGCGGAGGATATGGTGCGGCTGGCCGATCAACTCCTCGCGGGTGTAGCCGGACATCTCGATGAACGAGGCATTGGCATGGGTGATGATCCCTTCGACGTCTGTACGCGAGACGATCAGCGCACCATCGGGGTAGGGCGTCTCTACACTGGTGACCAGCAGCCGGCGCTGGCTTCCGTCATGGTAGGTGAACGTGCATTCGGCGAACTCGCCGCGAATGTCCCCAGGCTGCATATCGTGCATGAGGGCGTCCTCTAGAGCAGGCCGCGAATGGCTTCGGCGGCGCGTTTTACGTCGAGGAAGATCAACCCGAGCCGGGCGTTGGGCTTGGCCATCACCGAGACCACCGCATCGTCGCCGGCGTGGGTCATCAGCACATACCCCTTGTCGCCCTTGACCAGGACTTGTTCGAGACCACCCCGGCCCAATTCCTGAGCCGTGCGGTTGCCCAGCGAGAGCATGGCGGCGCTCATCGCGCCCACCCGGTCCTCGTCGAGCGAGGCGGGCAGCAATGCGGCCATCATCAAACCGTCGGTGGAGATCACCGCCGAGGCTTCGATGTCCGCCGACGATCCGTTCAGATCGCTGAGGATGGAGGTCAGAATATCTTCACGCATGATTGCACTACCTGGACTGTTCGACGGGGAATGCCGCGTAGCGGCGGCACAACAGGACGATGAGGTCGCGGAAGGCCGGCTGGTTGAGCCGCGGCAGTCCATCGAGCACCAATAGAAACTCGGTTTGTCCGACACACAGGGGCCACACGCCCAACTGCGGCAGCCCACCGGCGTCGGCCAACGTGACCCCTCTGGCCGACAAACGCAGATTGCCGTGCAGCAGCGCCGTGTGGCGCAACACCAGTGCCGCGCAGTCGGCCGCGTAGGCGGCCAGTTCCTCGGCCGCCTCGTGGGTGAAGCCTGCGCGCGCGATGTACAGCCCTTCACGTTGCGCCAGCAGCGCACGGCCACGACTGGACAAGGGCGCCAACAGGGGCGGAAGCCACGACTCGACCGGGCCGCTGGAGGACGGTACCGGTGAAGCAAGCGGCTCCAGCATGCCGAGTTTGAGTAGTCGCTCGGTCAACGCCTGCGCCTCGTCGGCACCGGTGCCGGCCAGCGCTGAGAGCATCTGCGCGCTGACCGGCCTGGGGGAGGTTTCGGACAGCAAGGCCATCATCAGCCGTTGGACGGCACCACTGTCGGGTGCGCAGACGGCCTGGTAGGCACCGGCCGCGGTGGGCAGCAGATAGGGGGTGGCTGGGTTGATCATGGCCGTCATTCCGGCAAGTCCGGATCGCGCCGGTAGAGCAAGGCGCGGACCAGTAGGGCGACATCGTCGCGTCGGCGTGCGTCGACCTCGAACACCGGTGCCGACAGGCCCAATGCCGCGACGGCATCCTGGTAGGCCTCGGGGTGTGGCAGGCGGTTGAGGTCGCGGCGGGTGACGCCGATCACCAGCCCGGTGGTGGCGATGAACTCAGCGAACGCGTCGGTGAAGAACGCCAGGTCCTTAAAGGGCGCCGGGCGGGTATTGTCCAGTAGGAGGATCAACCCGAGACCGCCGACCGTCAGGATGTCCCACATGAAGTTGAAGCGCTCCTGCCCGGGGGTGCCGTAGAGGTGTACCCGTTCGCGTCCATCCAGATGCAAGGTGCCGTAGTCCATCGCCACGGTGGTGGTGTCTTTGCGCTCACGGGTCATATCGCGGGCACGGGCATCGGTGGCGACCGGCGCTTTGTCACTCAGTGCGGCGATGGCGGTGGTCTTGCCCGCGCCGACCGGCCCGGTGAAGACAATCTTGTGGTGGTGCGCGGCATTCATCAGACCGCCCCTCGAAGCGCGCCCAAAAGGCGGCGGAAAAGACCACGCTCGGCCGGTGCCGCCACAGGCGGGGCCGCGTCGGCTCGAGGCTCGCCGCGCAACAGGTGCAACGCGCGGGCGGCGCTGTAGCAGGCGAAGACGTAGCGCTGGGCGATCCCCAGCTTGTGCGCAGTGTCGATCGGACTTGTGGCGCGGGCCTCCCACAGGGCCAGGACGCGCAAGGCATGAGGCGGTTGGGGTAGACGTGAGAGGTTGGGCCAGTGGGTCAGGCGCACCGGTTGAAAGGGGTCGACATCCACCGGCAGTCGCCCGCGGGAGGCCCACAAGGCGCTCTTCCAGACCAGGGCGTCCAGCTCCATCGGGGTGCCGCGCGGGTCGGCCAGCGCGCGAGCGGCTTGTTCGCCGGAGATTGCCTGCCAGTGCTGTGGCCCTTGCAGGGGCATGACGCTCAAGCCGCGCAGGCGGGCATGACCGAATGCCGTGATCGCCTGCCAACTGGCCGGGTCGAGCACGATGCTGTGCCCGCCTGCGTTGACCAAAGTGGGCTTGCCGGTCGCCCAGGCCTGGATCAGCACGCCTTGCACGTAGTGACCGGGGTCGTACTGACGCGCTGAAAGTGCGGCCGGATCGCTCAAATCGGCGTCGGCGGCGGTGCCGCACAGCTCGTGGACGGTGTCCTGCTCCAGCTGGCGTGCGGCGGCCACCGGCGCGGACGGTGTCATTGTGCTTTGCGGAGTGATCAGGCTGCGTAGCAGATGGCCCAGGCGGGTTGGGGTCAGTGGCGGTGCGACATGGGTGACCTGGCGCAGTTGCACCGGTTTGCGCGAGACCACGAGGATGGGGCGTTGCGGATAGCGTGCCCTCAGTTCATCGACACGCAGAAGTGCGTGGGCCTGGTCGCCGTCGAGCACGCTCGCCTGGGCTTGGTCCGAGGTGGCCGGTGTGTAGCCGTGGGCGCCGGCCCCGGCCAGCAGGCGCAGCCGGTCGGCGGCGTTGAGGCCGGAGAGATCGATCTGAAACACGGTGCTCATTGTCGGCGCCCGCCGGAAGGTGCGCTCAATCGGTGCAGCAGCCGCACCTGCCCACCAAGCCGCCCTGTGTCGGCGAGTGGCTGTGTGATGGCGGCAAGCGCGCCGGGCATCGCACGCTTGCACAAGGCCAGCATGCGCTGTTTGAGGGTGCGTCCGCGGGGGCCCAGCACAATGAGCAGGTCGGTCATGGCCGCGGCGGTGGAGGCTGCATCCCCATAGCGGCGTTCATAGGCGATGCGGCGGACGTGCCCAAGCAGGTTGGCCGGCTCGGCGCTCACCTGAAAGGCCAGCCAATCGGCCATCTGGGCATCGGGTGCATCACTGTGCACGGCGAGGTCATGGGCGGCGACCTGGCGAAACACCGGGTCCGGAGCGGGTGTGGACATGGGCTTCATGCAAATCGTAAAGGACAGGTCGCCACCGTATGAGGCCCGAGCCGTTGCGACCATGACACGGATCAACCCGGGCGCGATTTGGTCGGATAGTGCGGTGCCCTGTTCCCGCCGATCGAGCCGGGTGGTTGCTCGATACAAGCTGTCGTCCAGTATCATGAGCGCTATGCAGCCACCGCCCCACCAACACGATGCTTTGTCGCTCACACCGTGGTTACCGGACACAGGCGTGGTCCGGCGCCAGGCGCAAACGGCCGTCGCCGGCTACGATGCGGCCGCGGTCCTGGACCGGGAGGTCGGCAGTCGGCTGGTCGAGCGTCTCGATTTCGTCAAGCAAGTGCCCGCGACGATTCTCGACGTTGGTGCGGCCACCGGGCGGTTGTCGGAGCTGTTGATTGCCCGCTATCCCAAGGCGCGCGTGGTCGCACTGGATTTCGCCACCGGGATGCTGGGCGTGGCGCGCCGGAGAGGCCGGTTCTGGCGACGCCCCAAGCCGCTGTGCGCCGATGCCCGGTGCCTGCCGCTGGCCGATGCCAGCGTGGATCTGCTCACGGCCAATCTGCTGCTGCATTGGTGTGGCGAGCCCGATGCGGTGCTGGCCGAGTGGCGTCGCGTGCTGCGTCCGGGCGGACTGTTGCTGTTTACCACCTATGGGCCGGATACATTGAAAGAGCTGCGCACGGCGTGGCTTGGGGAGGAGAAGGGCAGCCTGCGTGTGCATGGGTTTCCTGATATGCACGTGTTCGGCGATGCCCTGGTACGTGGGGGCTGGGTGGACACGGTCATGGATGTGGAACATTTCACCCTGACTTACGCGGATGCGGACGAAATGGTCCGCGATCTGCGTGCGCAAGGGGCGGGCAATGCCTTGGTCGGGCGGCCGCGTGGGTTGGTCACGCCACGGCGCTGGGCCGCGGTGCGGCAGCGCTATGAGGCATGGCGTACGACGGAGGGGCGCCTGCCGGTCACCGCAGAGGTGGTCTATGGCCAAGCTTGGGTGCCGGCCGCTGGTGAGCAGCGCCACAAGGGGCCGCGGGCGGATGAGTTCGCCATTCCCGTCACTGCCATCGGTCGTCCGGGGTCGCGGGGCTGAGGCCTGTGGTCACCTGCGAGAGCGTGGCCGACCCGCCATCGAGCCGGTTTGTTCTGCGCCCCAATTGCTCCCTGAGCTGGAGGGGGACAGTCTTTGTGGTCGCCGGTTTCGCCCTCTTGTCATTGACGATTGGCGCGGGTATGGCGTGGCAGGGATTCTGGCCCGTGTTGCCTTTTGCGGGTTTGGAGGTGTTGCTTGTGGCGCTGGGCCTATATCATGTGGCCCGCTACAGCCATCAGCGTGAAGTCGTCGTGGTACAGAGCGATGCGGTGGTGGTGCAGCGTGGACGCAATCGTCTGGAGCAGCAATGGTGTTTCGCCCGGCCCTTGGTGCTGATCTGCTTGGAACGGCCGCGATCGAGTTGGTATCCTAGTCGGCTGCTGATCCGATCCGGCGGTGAGGGTGTGGAGTTGGGCCGGTTTCTGGTTGAAGATGAGCGCCGTTTGCTGGCTTCCCAGCTTAGACAGGCGCTGAGCTGACGACCGGACTTCCACCCTGTTTATAACGTCGGACGGTATACCGGTGGCCTCCAGGCCACATTGAAAACACACACTTTTTTCGGTAGGAGAAGGACGGCATGGCACGATTCTGCCTTGAGCGCGTGCGCAATCTGGTCCTCGGCGCACCGCTCCTGATCTGGAGCGGGTCGGCACTCGCCGAGTGGGGTCTGAACATGCCCCGCGGCGTTACGCCCGTGTCCAGAGAAGTCTACGATCTGCACATGCTGATCTTCTGGATCTGCGTCGTCATCGGCATCGGTGTATTCGGTGTCATGTTTTATTCGATGTTCCACCACCGCAAGTCACGTGGTGCGGTGGCCGGCCAGTTCCATGAGAGCACCGCCGTGGAGCTCGCTTGGACCATCGTGCCGGTGATCATCCTCGCCGGCATGGCGATTCCCGCCACCAAGACACTGGTGGCCATGGAGGACACCACGCAGGCCGAGTACACGGTGAATGTCACCGGCTACCAGTGGATGTGGAAGTACGAATACCTCGACGAGGGGGTAAGTTTCTACAGCGCCTTGTCCACACCGCGCGACCAGATCATCGCGGGCGCCCAGAAGGGCGAGCACTACCTGCTGGAGGTCGACAATCCGCTGGTACTGCCCACCGATACCAAAGTGCGCATTCTGACGACCTCGGCCGATGTGATCCACTCCTGGTGGGTACCCGATCTGGGCTGGAAGCGCGATGCCATGCCCGGTACCGTCAACGAAAACTGGACTCTGATCGAAGAGCCCGGCATCTATCGTGGGCAGTGTGCCGAGCTGTGCGGCAAGGATCACGGCTTCATGCCGGTGGTCGTTGTGGCCAAACCGCGTGAGGAATTCGAGCAGTGGCTGGCCGAGCAGCGCGAAGGCGGTGGTCAGGCCTCAGCGCAGGCCGGTACCGACACCGCCGCCACCGTTGCCCTGGATGTCGATGCGCCGCGCGTCGGCGACGCCAACTGATCCGCCCTTCGGAGGCTGCCGCATGAGCACCGCACATACCGCCCACGCTGACGACCATCACCACGAGGAGCACCTCACCGGCTGGCGCCGCTGGGTGTTGACGACCAATCACAAAGACATCGGGACCATGTACCTGGTGTTCTCACTGATCATGTTCTTCGTCGGTGGGACGATGGCGCTGATCATCCGCGCCGAATTGTTCCAGCCGGGCCTGCAACTGGTCGACCCGGACTTCTTCAACCAGATGACCACCATGCATGCGTTGGTCATGATCTTCGGCGCCGTCATGCCCGCGTTCGTGGGCTTGGCGAACTGGATGATCCCGATGATGGTCGGTGCGCCCGATATGGCGTTGCCGCGCATGAACAACTGGTCGTTCTGGATCCTGCCCTTCGCCTTCACCATGTTGTTATCGACGCTGTTTATGGAAGGTGGCGGCCCAGCCAGTGGGTGGACCATCTATCCGCCGCTGGTGTTGCAGACCGGCGCGGCCTTCCCGTTCGTGATCCTGGCCATCCACATGATGGGCGTCTCCTCGGTCATGGGGGCGATCAACGTCATTGCCACCATTCTCAATCTGCGCGCGCCGGGTGTGACGCTGATGAAGATGCCGCTGTTCGTGTGGACTTGGCTGATCACCGCTTATCTCCTGATTGCGGTGATGCCGGTGCTGGCCGGGGCTGTCACCATGCTGTTGACGGACAAGTTCTTCGGCACGAGTTTCTTCAACGCCGCCGGTGGTGGTGACCCGGTGATGTTCCAGCACATCTTCTGGTTCTTCGGGCACCCAGAGGTGTACATCATGATCCTGCCGGCGTTCGGGATCGTCTCGCACATCATCCCGACCTTCGCCCGCAAGCCGCTGTTCGGCTATGCCTCGATGGTGTACGCCACCGCCAGTATCGCTTTCCTGTCGTTCATCGTCTGGGCCCACCACATGTTCACTGTGGGCATGCCGCTGGCTGGCGAGCTGTTCTTCATGATGTCGACCATGCTCATCGCCGTGCCCACCGGGGTGAAGGTGTTCAACTGGGTGGCCACCATGTGGAAAGGCTCGATGACGTTCGAGACGCCGATGCTGTTCGCCATCGCCTTCGTCATCCTGTTCACCATCGGTGGCTTCTCGGGCTTGATGCTGGCCATCGCACCGGCCGACTTCCAGTACCACGACACGTACTTCGTGGTCGCCCATTTCCACTACGTGCTGGTGCCCGGCGCCGTGTTCTCGATTATGGCGGCGGTGTACTTCTGGCTGCCCAAGTGGACCGGCCATATGCTGGACGAAAAATGGGGCCGTCGTCATTTCTGGCTGTCGATGATCGGTGTGAACGTGCTGTTCTTCCCGCAGCACTTCCTCGGCCTGGCCGGCATGCCGCGACGGATTCCCGACTACGCCTTGCAGTTCACTGAGTTCAATATGATCTCATCCGTGGGCGCCTTCCTTTTCGGGCTCTCCCAGCTGTTGTTCGTGTACAACATCTGGAAGTGCGTCAAGGGTGGTGAGCCCGCCACCGACCAAGTCTGGGAGGGGGCCAAGGGTCTGGAGTGGACGTTGCCGTCGCCGGCACCGCATCACACCTTCACCACACCGCCCGACGTCAAGCCGGACACCCCGACTTACGCGTAGCACAACGCGAGATCGAGTATGGTCAGTCAAAAACCCAATGGGCGACGCACTGCTTTGATCCTGGCATTGGTGGCTGTGGGTGTGTATGCGGGCTTTTTCGTCCTGATGATGCCCAAGTGACGCCATGAACACGGCCGCGCACAAGAACGAGCGCAAGCTGATCGGCTACCTCCTGGCGGGGGTGGCCGGTATGTTCGGTTTCGCCTATTTGTTGGTGCCCTTGTACGGACTGCTGTGCGATATCACCGGGCTGGGTGGGCGCACCGGCGGTCGGGCGGACCCGGTGGCCGAAGAGCGAATCGCGGAGAATCGCCTGGTTACGGTGGAGTTCATCGGCACGTTGAATCAGGGCGCCCCGTGGGACTTCAAGCCGGAAACCTCGCGTATGACGGTGCATCCGGGGCAGTTCTACCAGACGACGTTCCTGGCGAAAAACCTCAGCAACATCGATATGGTGGGGCAGGCCGTACCCAGTGTGGCGCCGGGGTCGGCGGCCAAATACTTTCAGAAGATCGAATGTTTCTGCTTCAACCGGCAGGATTTCAAACCCAACGAGGCACGGGATATGCCCCTGGTGTTCCGGATTGATCCGGATATCCCGGAGCAGGTCACCACCGTGACCTTGTCGTACACGTTTTTCCGGGTCGAGAACGACGGCTAGCCTGTCGGCGATCCGGGCGGAAAATGGCCAGAGGTAGGGAGAAAGCAAGATGAGCGATACCGCCCACGGCGGCTACTACGTGCCCCACAGCAGCCACTGGCCCATTGTCGGGGCCGTCGGGCTGTTCGTCCTGATGTTCGGGTTCGCGAACATGCTCAACGGCGGAGGGGGGACGTTCTTCTTCGGCGTGGGGCTGGCCATTCTTGTGGTGATGATGTGGGGCTGGTTTCGCGATGTGATCCGCGAAAGCCGCGCCGGTTTGTACAGCGAGCAAATGGACCGCTCCTTCCGCTGGGGCATGGGCTGGTTCATTTTCTCCGAGGTGATGTTCTTCGCCGCCTTCTTCGGCGCGCTGTACTACGCCCGCGTCTTCTCGGTGCCCTGGTTGTCCGGCGACTCGACTCGATTGTTCACGCACCTGTTGCTGTGGCCCGATTTCGAAGGCGTATGGCCGACCAATGGCCCTGCGTCCCTCGGCGGCGTGTACGAATCCATGGGGGCCTGGGGCTTGCCGGCGATCAACACGCTGATCCTGCTCTCCAGCGGCGTCACCGTGACCTGGGCGCACTGGGGGCTGATGGCCAACAAGCGTGCCCAGTTCAACCTGGGTTTGGCTGCCACCGTGTTACTGGGCTTCATCTTCGTGTATTTGCAGGGGGTCGAGTACGGCCATGCCATGCACGAGTTGAACCTGACGCTGGAAACCGGCATCTACGGCTCGACATTCTACATGTTGACCGGCTTCCACGGTTTCCACGTCACCATGGGAGCGGTCATCTTGTTGATCGTGTTGCTGCGCAGCCTTATCGGCGGTCACTTCGATGCCAAGCACCATTTCGCGTTCGAAGCCGCGGCCTGGTACTGGCACTTCGTCGATGTGGTGTGGTTGGGGTTGTTCGTTTTCGTCTACTGGCTCTGAGCCGGCGGCGGTCCCGCCGTCGGACCGCCATGGGGTGTGATCCATCCCATGGCGAAGCTCACCATGAGGATCACGAACAAAAGCACTGACAGCGAGACGCGCAGGGTCAATGCCCTTACCGTACGTCGGCTCCCCTGCGGGTCCTTGAGCATGGTCACCATGCCGCTGGCGAGGCTGGCGACGATCCCGATGAGTATGACGATGACCAGTAACTTCATGGGTACTCCAGGCGACTGGGCTGAGAGTATACGGGTTCCCGACCCGCACCGATCCGCGTCGTGACGTCCTTCGGCATTCGCTTTCGTCCGCCGCTGGTGTGGTGCTTGGTCACGGCGTTGGTGGTGTCCTGCTTCGTGGGCCTGGGTCTGTGGCAATACCGGCGTGGGGAACAGAAGGCCGCCTGGGAGGCAAACTACGGGCATCGTGTAGCGGCCGCGCCGGTGTCGCTGGTCGCGGCGCTGGATGAGGATGATTGGCGATATGTTCGGGTGCGGTTGCAAGGACACTTCGACAATGCGCACACCCTGCTGTTGGACAATCAGCTGCGTGATGGTCGCCCGGGTGTGTTTGTCATGACGCCGTTTGTCCCCCACGATGGCGGCGAAGCTGTCTTGGTCAACCGCGGCTGGCTCGCGTGGACCGGCGGGCGTGAGCGCCTTCCGAGCCCGCCGTCGGCCACGGGAACGACGGTGACCGGGCTGCTCTACCCCTGGCCGGGCCCGGCTCTGCAGATGGGTACGGCGGCGAGTACCGATGGCTGGCCGAGGCTGGTGAATTATTTGGATGCCGCGCAGTTGGCCGCCTGGTTCGATACGCCGTTGGCGCCTGTGGCGGTGTTTCAGCAGTCCGCGGCCGACGATCTGCTGCGTGACTGGGCACCCGCATTCCGCACCACACCGCAGCGGCATCTGGGTTACGCCATTCAGTGGTGGGCTATGGCGTTGGCGGTGATGGTGATTTTCGTGGTGGTGAACAGTCGACGTGAACGCTGACAATCCTGCAACACCTCAGGCGCGCCGTGCCCGGCGCTTTCTTCTTTTGCTGGTGGCGCTGTTCGCCGGCCCGCTGGTGCTCGCCGCCGTCCTCGTGGTCAGCTGGCGACCTGAGCCGGGCGCCCAGCACGGTGAGCTGTTGAATCCGGCGCAGCCACTGGAGAGCTTTCAGGGCCAAGGCGATGCGGGTCCTGTCACGCTGGACTCGTTGCGTGGCCACTGGTGGATGGTCTATCCGCTTGCGGATGGGGCCTGCGATGCCCGTTGCGAGGATGCGTTGTATTACATGCACCAGATCCGGGTCGCACTGGGTAAGGACATGGACCGCGTGCGCAATTTGGCCCTGGTGGCGGAAACCGCCGGTGCACCATCCGGTCTTCAGTCTTATGAGCCGCTCGATCTCGTTCGCATGGCCGCTGGGGATGTCACCGGGTTTGGCGATGCCTATCCGCAGCCAAAGCCCGTCGGCGAAGCCATTTATCTGGTCGACCCACTGGGCAATCTCGTGCTGCGCTATGACGTACCGGTTCGCAGCGGCGATCCGCAGGCTGGCCAGGGCATCCTCAAGGACCTGCGGCGTTTGCTGAAGTATTCAAAGATCGGATGAGCACGACGACCAACCCTTTCCGGACCCTGGCCGTATTGGCGGTGGTCCTGGCCTTGTGTGTGGTGATGCTGGGCGCGTACGTGCGCCTCAGCGATGCCGGTCTGGGATGCCCGGACTGGCCCGGTTGCTACGGTCATTTGCTGGTGCCGGCGGCCGAGCACGAAGTTGCCGCGGCCAATGAGGCCTACCCGCATCGGCCGGTGGAGGGTGGCAAGGCTTGGCGTGAGGTGACCCACCGTATCGCGGCAGGCATTCTCGGTTTGTTGATCCTGGCGCTGGCGGTTATCGCCTGGCGTCATCGGCATCGGCCGGGGCAACCGGTCGTGGTGCCGCTGCTGCTGGTGGCGCTGGTGGTGTTCCAGGCCTTGCTCGGCATGTGGACCGTGACCTTGCAGTTGAAGCCGTTGATCGTCATGGGGCATCTGCTGGGTGGTCTGGCCATCGTGGCCTTGTTGTGGTGGCTGGCCCTGACGCAGTTCCGATGGCCTGCACGGCTCGCCGAACGGTCGCGACGCTTCGCCGGCTGGGCGGCGCTGGCGCTGGTGCTGGTCGTCGGCCAGGTGGCACTGGGCGGTTGGACCAGCGCAAACTATGCGGCGCTGGCCTGCCCGGATTTCCCCACCTGCCAGACCCGCTGGTGGCCGCCGATGGACTTCGACGAGGCGTTCGTGCTCTGGCGCGGTCTGGGTGTCAATTACGAGTTCGGCGTGCTGGACAATGACGCCCGTGTCGCCATTCATATGACGCACCGAATGGGGGCGCTGGTCGTGACACTGGTGGTGGGTGCGCTGGCCGTGGCGCTGCTCGCCGGCACCGGGCGGCGCAAATGGCTTGGCGGTGCCTTGCTGGCGGTGCTTGCCACCCAAGTCCTGCTCGGCATTGCCAATATCGTGCTCACGCTACCACTGCCGGTGGCGGTTGCGCACAACGGGGTCGCTGCGTTATTGATTCTCGCCCTGGTCACCATCAACCACGCCTTGCGTGCGCGGGAGCCAAGCCCATGACCACCTCTGCCGTGGCTGTACAACACCGCGTGTGGCGCGACTATCTGGCGCTGACAAAGCCCAAGGTTGTGGCGTTGATCACCTTCACCGCGATGGTGGGCATGTTTCTGTCCACCACCTCGATGGTGCCGTGGACCGTCCTAGTGTTCGGGTCGATCGGCATCGCCTTGTGTGCGGGGTCGGCCGCGGCGATCAATCACTTGGTCGATCGCCATGTGGATGCGGTGATGGCACGGACGCGCAACCGGCCGTTGCCGACCGGCCATCTGGATACCGTCCAGGTGCTGGTGTTCGCGGCCACCCTATGCGTGGTCGGTACCGCTCTGCTGGTCGTGTTCGCGAATATGCTGACCGCGCTGCTGACCTTCGCCTCGCTGATGGGCTATGCGGTGCTCTACACCATGTATCTCAAGCGGGCGACGCCGCAAAACATCGTCATTGGCGGTGCTGCCGGGGCGGCGCCGCCCTTGTTGGGCTGGACCGCCGTGACCGGCCAAGTGGCGCCGGAAGCGATGCTGTTGTTTCTGATTGTCTTCGCCTGGACGCCGCCGCATTTCTGGGCGCTGGCGATCCACCGCCACAAGGAGTACGCGAAGGCGGAGATTCCCATGCTGCCGGTCACTCACGGGCTGGCCTTCACCCGTCTGCAAATCCTGCTCTACAGCATCATTCTGGTGCTGATCACCATCCTGCCGTATTTGATCGGGATGAGCGGCCTGCCGTATCTGCTGGTGGCTCTGGTGCTGGGTGGGCGTTTCCTGTGGCAGGCGGCCGCCTTGTACCGTACCGGTGACGAACGCCGGGCGATGCCCTTGTTCGGCTATTCCATCGTGTATCTGTTTGCGTTGTTCGCCGGGTTGATGATCGATCACTATCTGGGCGGGTTCATGGTGCAGGCGACCGTGGGCCTGTTCTAAGAGGCTCCCCCTTTTTTTCTGAATCCGACATCGGCGGTGCCGCCCACGCTGCGGCATATTGACCCAGGTCAATTCGCGCGCGCTAATAGTCTGCCATCATGGTGGTTTGCGTAACCGCCGGCATATCAAGAGAAACCTCCGCTCCCAAGAGGGCGGCGGGTACCCCAAAGGCGATGAGCAACAGGCTGAAGTCCGGCAAGGGGGTGCCTCGCCGGTCTACTATTTTGCGAAAGATCACCGTGTCGGCCTCGATGGGTCGCACGAGTCGCAAGGAACACACGAGCCATGGCCCAAGCCGCTGCCCTCTCGGGCGAACAGTACAACTACGACATCGTCCGCCGCTTCGCGATCATGTCCATGGTCTGGGGGGTGCTGGGTATGCTCACCGGCTTGTATGCCGCGATGGAGCTGACCTGGCCGGCGCTGAACATGGACTTGGCCTGGCTGAGTTTCGGGCGCATCCGCCCGGTGCACACGACGCTGGTGATTTTCGGTTTCGGCGGCAGCGCCTTGTTCGCGACCTCGTATTATGTCGTCCAGCGCACCTGTCAGGCGCGTATCGGCAGCCCGGCACTGGCCGAGTTCACCTTCTGGGGGTGGAACGCCGCGGTGCTGCTGGGTGCGCTGTCGTACTTGGCCGGTATCACCCAGGGTAGGGAGTACGCCGAGTTCGAATGGCCGATCGATCTGCTGATCACAGTTGTCTGGGTGGTGTACTTCTGGGTGTTCGTGGACGTTCTGCGCCGCCGCAGCCAGCCCCATATCTATGTGGCCAACTGGTTTTACCTGGCGTTCATCCTGGCCACCGCGCTGTTGCACATCTTCAATAACCTTGCGATCCCGGTGAGTTTTACGAAGTCATACTCCCTGTTCGCCGGGGTTCAGGACGCGATGACCCAGTGGTGGTACGGGCACAATGCCGTGGGCTTTTTCCTGACCGCCGCGTTCCTGGGAATGATGTATTACTTTGTGCCCAAACAGGCAGGGCGGCCTATCTACTCGTACCGCCTGTCCATCATCCATTTCTGGGCGTTGATCTTCCTGTACATGTGGGTGGGCGGTCATCACCTGCATTGGACCGCACTGCCCGACTGGGTCTCGTCCCTGGCCGCCACGTTCTCGGTACTGCTGTTGCTGCCCTCCTGGGGGGGCATGATCAACGGCGTCATGACCTTGTCGGGCGCCTGGGAGAAGCTGCGCACCGACCCGATCATGTTGTTCCTGATCACTGCGCTGTCGTTCTACGGTATGTCCACCTTCGAGGGGCCGCTGATGTCCCTCAAGAGCGTGAACGCCTTGTCGCACTACACCGATTGGACCATCGGCCATGTGCACTCCGGGGCGCTGGGCTGGGTTGCGATGATTACCTTCGGCTCGTTCTACCACCTGTTTCCGCGCCTCTATAACACCCGCTTGTATTCCACTCAGCTGGTGTATGTGCACTTCTTCCTGGCCACCATCGGCATCGTGCTTTACATCACCGCCATGTGGGTCGCCGGTATCGGACAGGGCATGATGCTGCGTGCCTTCGACGAGTACGGAAACCTGGCGTACACCTTCATTGAGACGGTCTCCTTCATGCATACGCCGTACTTCTTCCGTGCTCTGGGTGGCGCCTGCTTCGTGGCTGGGCTGTTTGTGATGGTGTACAACCTGGTCCGCACTGTCATGGCGGCGCGCGCCGAGGCGGCCGCGGTCGAGGCCAAACTTGCGGCGAAACTCGCCCGCAGCGCCGGTTGAGGAGCGCCTGCCATGCGTCACGAACAGATTGAAACCCATTCCGGCCTGATGATCCTCCTGGTGCTGGTGGTGATCAGCATCGGCGGCCTGGTCGAGATCGTCCCGCTCTTCTATATCGACGAGACGGTGGAGGAGGTCGAGGGCGTGCGCCCCTACACCCCGCTGGAGCTTCGCGGTCGGGACATCTACATCCGCGAAGGCTGCTATCTGTGCCATTCGCAGATGATCCGCCCATTCCGCGACGAGCTCATGCGCTATGGTCATTATTCGCTGGCGGCGGAGTCCAAGTACGATCATCCGTTCCAGTGGGGCTCCAAGCGCACCGGGCCGGATCTTGCCCGGGTGGGCGCCAAGTATTCCAACGAGTGGCATGTCCAGCACCTGATCGCCCCGCGCTCGGTGGTGCCCGAGTCGATCATGCCCAATTACCCCTGGCTACTTG
>CBFGWV010000087.1:0-15906 GCA_965652545.1 uncultured Candidatus Competibacteraceae bacterium
AGCTGCGCGACCCGTTCGGGGTGCTGTGGTCGATGGGGCAGCCGGCGGACGGCGACTGAGCAACGGCTTTGACCTTGCCTTGACGGCAACGGCTGTGCCCGATGCGGAGAGTGTGTTGGGCACAGCGATTAGGCGTCTGTTGACCGGCGTGTTACGCGTTGAAGACGGCTTCGAGTGTTGCAGCATCGAGCACCCGGTCGGTCCAGTTCTCCAGCTCTTCGTTGGAGGCTTCGGTCAGACGCTTGTTGACCCAATCGGGCAAATCCCCGAAGCGGCGAGTGAGCAGGCGCCGCAACACCAGGGTCTCGCCCTTGCGCAGTCCACGTGCCTCGCCTTCCCGCAGTCCTTCGTTTTTCCACTCACGGGTCCATTCTTTGACGCGTTCGGCCAACATGGTGTCCATCTCCAGCAAATCGCTTACCGCGTCCAATTCTACGCCCGGCAGTCGTCCGGGCAACAGCACGCGGTGCAGCCATACGGTGAAGGCCCGGCGCAGACTGTCTTGTGAGGGCGCGTTGAGCCAGCCGATCAATGCCCCCAGTACCCGTCGCAGGTCGTCCGGATCGCGGCTGTTCTCCAGCCCAACCAAGGCGGCGACGAGGTTGCGTGCCTCGGGTAGCGGATGCCCAGCGAAGCAACCCTCGTCGATGAGCAGATAGCGCATGTTCGGCGCGTAGCGCGCCAGGGAGGTGGGGACCGGCTGCATCAGCTCGCGCAGCTCGGTGGGTGCTGACCAGCGTGGTGAGCCGTTGTACAGCACCATGGCCACCAGCGGCGGCAATGCTTTGTGCTCAGTGAGCATTCCTTGCCGGACCAGATCCTGGTACAGCAGCCCCGAGTACACCAACATGCGCAGCGCCATCCACGGGTCGATGGTGGACTGGAACTCCAGCAGCAGGTAGACGTAGACCCAGTCGCTACCCAGGCGAACCCGCCAGACCACATCGTCAGCACGCTCGCTCAGGTCGTCACCGATATAGCTACCCGGCAGCCTTTCCAGGCTGGAGAAATCCAGCGCTGCCACCCAGTCCTCATCGACGTAGCCGCGCAGCAAGTCGGCGACCATCTCGGGGTGGGAGAACAACAGTTTATAGCTCGCGTCGTGCTGCATCGGTAACGCCTCCTTGCGCCAATGAGCGATTCACACCGTCCAGGGTGATTGGCCATCAAATTACTAGAGTGGCAACAAACTAATCCTACATTTTTGCAGCAGCAGGGAAACCTACCCCGCCCGATCCTCCCCCGCCATCTGCACCAGCATCAATCTCGCTGTCTCCGCATGCTTCACCACTAGCTGTGTCCCGTCACGCAGCGCGACCTTTCCACCGCGCGGCACGGGCGTGTTTTCACCCGCGACGATCAAGCCGTCCAGTTCCTCATTGACCAACTGCCACTCGCCGTCCTGCTGCTGGAAGCGCCCGACGGGCCGGCGGCCGGTGTCGTCCAGGCGTTCGTTGGGCACGACGGATTTGTCCACGTGCCAGCGGTGCAGGGTGAGGCCGTCGTAGACGGCCAGGCGGTGGTTGTCGGGTTTGAATGAGGTACCGGCGCGGGCGGTGTAGAGGTTGAGCACCGGTACGGTGCCCGTTCTGGGCCGGTGGCAGAACGGGCAGGTGGGGGTGCGGCTGTTGTCGTAGACGAACCAGCGTGGGGTGCAGGCGGGGTTGTCGCAGGGCAGCAGCAGGTCTTCGGTGCGCAGCAGGGCGTGTTCCCATTCGTCGGCGCCGGGGCGGGCGGTGGGGGTGTGCAGGGCGTGGATGAAGGCACGCTCGAACAAGGGCGCAAGGTGCGGGCCGGTGATGGTGTAGGGCAGGGCGCTGGTGTCGCGCCAGGGGCGCTCGAACTCGCGCAATTCGTCGATGTGGATGCGGTTGGTGCCGTCGTCGGGGTGTTCGATGAACAAGGCGCGCTCGCCCATGGCCAGCGTCTCGTCGATGTGCGGGTCGCTGTCGTGCACTTTGCTGCCGCGCAGCGGGTGGCGCAGCAGCAGGTATTGGTAGATGAGTACGGCCAGGGCGTGCAGGTCGGTGTGGCGGTTGGGCAGGGCCCGCCCGGAATCGCCCATGGGCAGGTGGGTGGTGGCGACGACTTCAGGGGCGATGAAGTCGGGGGTGCCGACGACGTCCGGCGGGTATTTGCCCGGCACGACCAGGCCGTCGAGGTCGATGATGCAGGCGCGGGCCTTGACCGGGTCGATGAGCACGTTTTTATAGCTGAGGTCGGAGTGCGCAAGCCCTGCGGAGTGCATGCGCCGCACGGCGCGGCTGATCAACAGGCAAATGCGCAGGTAGTTGCGCCAGTCGCCGCGCTCGCGCCTGTCCAGGTAGCGCACCTGGTTGCCGGGCGAGGCGAACCATTTGCCTTCTTTCTCGCGCCCGCGAATCCGCAGGAAGTCGTCGTTGACCGAGCCGTGTTCGAAAAAGAACTCCGGTGCGTAGAACGGCACCACCACGCCCAGGTGGCCGTTGACCTCCAACACGTGCTGCGGCCAGCGGTACAGGGGCTCCCAGTAGGCGCCACCCTCTTGTTGAAAGACGCCTTCGCGATAGCGGCCGGCGATGGCCTCCAGGCGGTCGCGGGCATGCGGCGGCAGCGTCTCGCGGAAGAACGCCACGGCGTAATGGCGGGCGGGGTGAAAGTACACGTCCTTCATGCCGCCGGAGGCGCGCACGGCGTCGAGGAATTCGATGGGTGTGCCGTCCAGGGCGGTCAGGCGGACCATCTCAGGCATGGTTGCCGTCCTCGTGGCGTGGCAGCAACACGGCCAGGGTGCGGTCGTCGTTGTGGCCGCGCGCGGGGAAGGGCAGCCAGCGGGCGAGACGTTGCCGGGCCTCGTCGGGCGGGCCGTCGTTCAGCACCGGGGCGAGCCGGTCCCACAGGCCGCGCTCCCAGGCTTCGCGCTCGCCCAGGGCGCGGTCGGACTCGAAGCACGGGTCGCTGACACCGTCGGTCATCAGCAGCAAGGCGGTCATCTGCGGGACGACGCCGAAGCGGATGCGGGCCATGGCCTGCGCCGGGTCGGCGAGCAGCTGGGCGTCCAGGAAGCGGGTCTGGCCGGCGAACTCGCCACTGTCGGCCGCGCCCAGCGGCAGCAACTGCGTGCCCACGGACAAGGCGGCGGCGGCCCCGTCACCCACCCAGATCGCGGCGACGAAGGCGCCGGCGGGTGTGGGGCGGTACACGGCCAGTATCAGCGTGGTGGCCAGGGCGGCCACGTCTACACCGTCGGCCGCGGCGGCCGCTCCCACGGCCTCGGCCGCACAGCGTGCGGCATGTCCGAGGATGGGCTCCAGTGCCTGGCGGATGGCGTTCTCGTCGGATGTGTCCAGTGCATCGAGCACGGCTTGGCCAGATAGGGTGCACAACTGGTCGGCGGCGGTGTTCGCTGCAGTGCGCGCGGCAACGCGGGCGCCGTAGCGGGACAGTGCTGCGCTGCCGGCACCATCGGCTACGGCCAACACGCTCCAGCCGTCGACTTCGTCGACGAAGGCCATGTCGTCGTCGCGGCAGTCGCCGCGATGGGCATGCGAGCGGCCGCGCACGCTGGCGGCGAGCAGCCAGCGGTCGGGCAGGCGCGAGGCGTAGGTGGCGGTGTCGGGCTTCCAGCGCGGCAGGCTGCGGTCCGAGGGCAGGTCCTTCCACAGCGATTCGGGGTCGGGGAGGATCACCAGCGTGAGCGTGTGGCCGCTGGGCGGCTCGCCGATGACGGCCAGCTGCCACTCGCCGGCCGTTTGCGGGGTGCCCGCTACCGTCCCGGTGGCCGCATCGAAAGCCAGGCCGGATTCGGCCAGCCCGGCGATGTTGTGGATGGTGGCGGCGGCGCTGTCATCGAGCACTTCCACGCAGGCCCGGTATGGCCGCCCGACCATGCCGTTGGGCAGGCGGAACGGGCTGACGGCGGTCGTCGGCGGTGGTGTGGGTGCGCTGTCGGCGGGGCGAAAGCTCGGTGGCATGGGTGGGGTCTCGTCTCGTTAGCCCTGGGAGCGCTGCACGTCGAAGGCATCGCCGCCGCTTTCGCCGAAATTACACTGCTCGCCGCACCACGGACACTGCGCCTCGCCCGGGCCGTTGACGCACATCAGGCGGCCGCAGCTGCACATGGCGAATGCGGTGGCCGCCCCACAATGCGGACAGCCGGGGACGCCGATCAGGTTGTCGGAGCGTACCGACTCGCGCGCGCCGGCGGTGTCGGACCACTCGAAATACTGCTCGTCCAGCGGGAAGCAGCCGGCCAGTTGGTACACCGGTGCGGCGATGGAGAAGTGCTCGAAGTTCAAGCCCTCGTCCGGGCGCTGGTATTTGATCAGGTACGGCGATTTGCTGCGCTGGCAGCGGCCGGTGAGGACGACAGTGTACGGGTCGCTGGGCGAGAAGGCCGCCGCGTCGTTGATCATCGCCAGGATGTCCGGGTCGGGTTTCTCCAGGCTGACGCGGCTCGTGGTGCCCTGCGGCGGCTGGTCCACTGCCCGGCTCTGGCTGATCATCGACTGTGTCATCCAGCGCACGAACTTGAGGTAGTCGTCGCTGTGCTGCGGCTCGTACACCAGCGTGGCATCGGCGAAGCTGTTGAGCAGCGTGCTGTCGGCATTGCGCCCCAGGGTGATGGCGACCAGCGTCGCCCGCCCGGCGTAGTCGGCCTTCCAGCGGCGCACGGCTGCGCCGGTGTTGTCGGTGGGCACACCGTCGGTGAGCAGGTAGACGATGGGGTGCCAGTCACCCTTGCGGTCGGCGGTGTTCTTGACCACCTGGCGGTCGATCTCGTCCATCAGGTGGGTCAGTGCCGCCCCCAGCGCGGTGCCGGCGCCCAGCGGCAGCTTGGGCGGGTAGAAGCTCACCAGGTCCAGCAGCGGCGCCAGGGTGGCGGCCTTGCCGGCGAAGGCGATGACACTCAGGTGGACGTTCTCCAGCGCGTGCGGGTCCTGGCGCAGGCCATTGACGATGCCCGCCATGGCCTTTTCCATCTCCGCCAGCGGCTTGCCGACCATGGACTCGGACACATCGAGCAACAGAAATACCGGTAGACGGCGCATGGTCGGCTCCCCCGTGGGTCAGAACTGGACGGTGATCTCATCCGGCGGCGGCGGCAGTTTGTCATCGCCGGCACCGCCGCCGGTGCTGCCGGCGCTGACGCTGGCCGACACCCATTTGAAGAACGAGGCGAAGGTCTGGCTGTCGGCGGTCTCCAGCGAGACGATGCGGTCGGTCACCCGGCGCAGGGGCTCGACCTTGGCCTTGGGGCCGGCGGCGCAGCAGATCACCGTGCCCCAGCTGCGTTGCTTCATGGCCACGACCATGTCCTCGTACAAGGCGGTGTCCGAAGGGCTGCCGTCGGTCATGATGAACACCAGCGGCCGCCAGTCGCCGCGCTGTTCATCACTGGTCAGACGCACGTCACGGTCGACGCGGGCGATGAGCATCTGCAAGGCCTCGCCCAGGTTGGTCGGCCCGGCGCCGGGGACGGTGATCTCGGGCAGTTGCACCTCGGCCAAAGGCGTCAGCGGCATGATCTCGCGCGCCTCGACATCGTAGGTGATCAGTGACAGGTGAACGGACTCAAGCGCGTGCGGGTCCTGGCGCAGGGCGGTCAACATGGCGCGCAGCCCCACGTTCAGTGCCTGGATGGGCTCGCCGCGCATCGAGCCGGAGGTGTCGAGCAACAAATAGACGGGTAGGCGGCGGCTCACGGTCGGGTTCTCCTAAATGTCGTAGCGATGGCTGGGTGCGGCTTTAGGCTTCTGTGGCGGTCGCCGCCGTGCGCGAGGACGTGCCCCGGTACGGGCGGACGCGGCCGGAGCGCTCCACGACGAAGGCCTCGTCCGCTGCTTCCAACAATGGCCGGTCGTGCGGCAGATTGCCATAGGCGATCAGGTAGTCGATGTGCGCGATGCCCGAGCGATACTCGAGAAAACGCCGCAGCTTCTCCGGGCCCTCGCATTCGCCGCCGGAGAATTTGCCGGTGAGGACGTCGTTCTCATGCAGCAGCTCCGTGCCGATGACCGGCACCTGCGGCAGGCCCATGGCGGCCAGGATGGCCGCGACGCTGATCCGCGGCGACGCGGTGGCGACCAGGGTCGGCAGGCCATTGTCCACGGCCTCTACCAGGCGGCCCCAGACTTCGGGGATGGGCTCGAGCTGCTCGGCCACCTTGGCCGCCGCGGCATGGATGTCGGATTCCGCACGACCCCCGGCAAAGTGCGAATAACAATACGCCTTGAGCCCACGGCGTACGCTGCGTTGGGCGCCGATGGCCGCCAAGGCCTTGGGGCGGGCGCAGCTGAGGCCCAGATGCCAGCGGCTGCGTGCGAGCACGCGGAACAACACGTTCAAGCTGTTGCCGCGGATCAACGTACCGTCGAAATCGAATACATGCAGCGAGTTCTCGCTCACCGGATCCTCCTGTCGACCATGTGACACCCATTGTATATAACCGCTACCCCCGATTGGCGCGGACGCGCGAATACGGTAGTGTCCTACCGGCGTCGTATGCCGGAGGCTGGAGCGCCGGTAGCCGACGCTCGATCAATACCATTTTGGAGGGTAGGCGCGTGGGGATATCACTGGAGAAGGGGCAACGCATCTCGTTGTCCAAAGAGGGCGGTGGTGGCCTGAAGAACGTGTTTCTCGGCCTGGGCTGGGGGCGGCGCAAGGAGGTCTCCAAAGGCTTTCTCGGTTTCGGCGGTGGTGAGAAAGAGGTCGACGTCGACCTGGACGCCTCCTGCCTGATGATCGACGCCAGCAAAAAGCCGGTCGACGTGGTCTGGTTCCGCAAGCTGGTCAGTGACTGCAACACGGTCCGCCACAGTGGCGACGACCGCGCCGGCGGCGGTTCGGCCGATGACGACAACGAGCGCATCCAGGTCGACCTGCAAAAGCTGCCCGCACACATCCAGACACTCGTGTTTACGGTGAACTCGTTCCTGAACGACTCCTTCGCCGGTATCCCCAATGCATTTTGCCGTCTGTACGATGTGGACGGTAAGAAAGAGCTGGCCCGCTTCAATCTGTCGCTCGAAGGCGGCTCGTTCACCGGCCTTGTGATGGTCAAGCTCTACCGCCACGACGGCGAGTGGAAGCTCCACGCCATTGGCGAGCACGGCAGCGGTCGCACGTTCGACGAGCTCATGCCGGTCATTTCCCGCAACCTGTAACCAGTCGGCGCCGTTGCCTTAGGGCCGGCCACCTGCGGAGGCACCATGGACCTTCAACCCGGCGCCAATACGGCGCTGGCCACCACGACGGTCAAGATCCGGGTTGCCTGGAGCCCGGCCGTGGGTGGCCTCGACCTCGACCCCAGCGCCTTCCTGCTCACCAGCAGCGGCAAGGTCGCCAGCGATGCGGATTTCGTCTTCTACGGCCAGACCAGCGGCGCCGGCGGTGCGGTCACTTACGATGCCGGCTCGACCAGCTTCACCATGGCGCTGGAGCGCCTGCCCGGCAGTGTGGAGAAGGTCGCCCTGGCGCTGACCATCGACCAGGGCGTCCGGCGCGGGCAGCGCTTCGCCCAGTTGGAGACGGTCACCGTCACCATCGATGACGGCGGGGCCGGTGGCCATACGTTCAAGCTCGGCACGCGCAGCATGGAAGAAACCGCCTTGATTCTCGGCGAGTGCTACCTGCGCAACGGCCAGTGGAAGTTCCGCGCGGTGGGGCAGGGCTTCAAGGGCGGGCTCGGCGCGCTGGCCACGCACTTCGGTGTGGATATCGCCGATGACCCGGACCAGGGCATGGCGCCCCCTCCGCCGGTGCCGCCCGCCGAGGCGCGCCCGGCACCGCCGCCATCTCCCCCCGCCGCGCCGCCACCGTCAGCCGGCCCGGTCAATCTGCAGAAGATCACCCTGGAGAAGCGCCAGCCGGTGTCCCTGCAGAAGAAGGCCGGTGGGTCGTTCGGCGAAATCGTCATCAACCTCAACTGGACCCGCTCCAGCGCGCCGCAGAAGCGCGGCCTGTTCGGCTTCGGTGGGGGCGGCTCCGGCGGCATCGACCTGGACATCGCCTGCATGCTCGAGCTCCAGGACGGTTTCAAGACCGTGGTGCAGGCCCTGGGCGGCAACTTCGGCAGCTTGCACCAGCCACCTTATGTACAGCTCATGGGCGACGACCGCACCGGCGAGGTGTCGGAAGGCGAAACCCTGCGCATCAACGGCGCCCATTGGGGTGATTTCCGCCGCGCCGTCGTGTTTGCCTTCATTTATGAGGGTGCCCCGAACTGGGCGGCGGCAAACGGCGTCATCACCATCAAAGTGCCCGATCAGCCGGAACTCGTCGTGCGCATGGACAGCCATAGCGAACGCGAGCCCATGTGTGTCGTGGCGCTCCTTGAAAATGATCGGGGCAACATCAAAGTGACCAAGCTGGTCGACTACTATCAAGGTCATCGTGAGGTCGACAACGCGTTCGGCTTCGGTTTTCGCTGGCAGGCCGGCCGCAAGTAGCCCGCGGCCGCCCCCCGTCCATCACTCACTTAGCGGAGAGTCATCATGGCCCTTGACTGGTTGAAGAACCGTTTCAACGAAGTATCCAAGTCTCTGAAGGACGAGGTCACCAAGATTCGCAACAAGAGCTTCCTCGAAGGCGTGATCGCAGGCTGCACCCTGGTCGCCTATGCCGATGGCATCGTCAGCCCGGAAGAAAAGCAAAAGATGATGGGCGCGCTCAAGCACAATGACGTGCTTTCGGTGTTCGATACTGCCGATGTCATCAAGTTGTTCCAGACCTATTCCGAGAAGTTCGAGTTCGACCGCGCCATCGGCGAGATGGAAACCCTCAAGGCCATCAGTCGCACCAAAGGCAAGGACGGCGAGGCCCGCCTGCTGGTGCGCGTGTGCTGCGCCATCGGTGCCTCGGACGGCAACTTCGACGAGTCCGAGAAGTCCGCGGTGCGCAAGATCTGCTCAGAGCTCGGCCTGAGCCCCAAAGACTTCGATCTATAAGATCGCCCGACTCTGTTGCGTGACATTTAGGACGCCTTGATGCAAGCCGGCTTTGGATTTCCGTTTGAAGCCCTGGTGATCTTTTTCCTGGTCATCGGGTTCTCCGTTTATATGGACTTGTTCGCCCACCGCAAGAGCACGGAGATCACCCTGCGTGACGCGAGCCTGTGGTCGGTGTTCTGGATCATGTTGTCGCTGGCCTTCTACGGCTACCTGTGGTTCCGCTATGACAAGACCTGGGCCGATCTGTACCTCACCGGCTATGTGCTGGAGAAGACGCTGTCGGTCGACAACCTCATGGTGTTCATGGCGATCTTCGCCTCGTTCGGTATCAAGGGCGTGCTTCAGCACCGCATCCTGTACTGGGGCATCATCGGTGCGTTGATCTTCCGCGGTATCTTTGTGGTCATCGGCACCAGCCTGTTTTTCGCCAGCGCCTGGGTCGGCTTCGTTTTCGCTGCCATCGTTGCCTGGTCGGGCTGGAAGATGCTGACCGCCGGTGGCGACGCCGGTGAGATCGAGGACTACTCCGACCATTGGTCGGTGCGTATGGCCCGGCGTGTGGTGCCGATCTTCCCGCGGCTGCACCTGGACCGCTTCTTCATCACCCGTGCGGTGGTGGAGGATCTCCAGCGCAGCGACCCGAGCATCACAGTCCAGGGCAAAGTCGGCACCGCGGCGTTCTTCGCCACCCCGGCGTTCCTGTGCCTGATGGCCATCGAGACCTCGGACATCATGTTCGCCTTCGATTCGGTGCCGGCGGTCATCGCGGTCACCCAGCAGCCGTTGCTGGTCTATGCGGCGATGATCTTCGCCATCCTCGGCCTGCGATCCTTGTATTTCGTGCTTTCGGCGTTGACCAAGTACCTCGTGCACCTGGAAAAGGCCGTTATCGCGCTGTTGTTCTACATCGCGTTCAAGCTGGCACTGCAGAGCTGGAACCACGCCATCGGCGATACCGGGTTCCACATCGCGCCCAGCGTGAGCCTGATGATCGTCCTGGGCACCTTGCTGGTCGGTGTCGTGGCATCGTTCGTGTTTCCCGGTAAGCCCGACGACGAGGACACCGCATCGGACGGCCCGAAAAGCTAGTCCGAGAGGCTCCTAGGGGTAGACGCGTTGCGGTGGTGTGAACGTCGGCCACCGTACGCGCGGGTGAAGTCAGACGGTCACCGGTCGCGGCGACGACCGGAGGCCGGGTACGGCGTTTGACGGGTGCAACACGGCCCGTCCCATCACAGTTGGCAATCTCAAAGGGAGTACAGGCATGGCTATTTCGCTTCAGAAAGGTGGCAACGTTTCTCTGAGCAAGGAGGCCCCCGGTCTGGCCAAGCTGCGTTTCGGTCTGGGCTGGGATGCACGCAGCACCGATGGCTCGGCCTTCGATCTGGACGCCAGTGCGCTGGTCGTCGGTGAAAACGGTAAGGTGCTGGACGACAAGCACTTCATCTTCTTCAATAACCTGTCGGACCCGGCCGGTTCGGTGGTCCATCAGGGCGACAACCTCACCGGCCAAGGCGAGGGCGACGACGAGGTCATCAATATCGAGCTGGGCAAGGTGCCCGCCGCCGCCAAGAAAGTCGTCTTCGTGGTCACCATCTACGACGCCGAAGGCCGCAAGCAGAACTTCGGCATGGTCAGCAATGCCTTCATCCGTGCGGTGAACGACGGCGACAACAAGGAAATCGCACGTTACGACCTGTCCGAGGACGCATCGGTCGAAACCGCGATGATCTTCGGCGAGCTCTACCGTCACAACGATGAGTGGAAGTTCAAGGCCGTGGGCCAGGGTTATGCCGGCGGTCTGGCCGGTGTGGCGCGCGACTTCGGCGTCAGCGTCTGACGATAAGGCGGTCCGGGCGCTCGAAGGAGCGCCCGGTTGTCGGTACTGTCTCGATACCGACTCCCCTCGCTTAACAATAACGAATGGCCGATATCCTGCTGGCTGCGGTGGGACAGTCCCAGGTCCGACAGGCTTCCGACGATGCATTACGCCAAATCCCTGGTATGCGGGACCCTTCGCATCCACACCCGGACCGAACGCATCCCCCTGGATGATTTGCTGGACTATGCCAGCCGCCGAAACCCCCGCCGCGGGTTTCTGTTCGTCTCCAAAGTGCTGGGCAAGCACATCCCCTGCCGGCCGTCGGTGATGCGACAGACCTACGACATGCTCGCGGCAGCGCTGCGCGACGTACCCTTGCCTGCGCTGTGCATGGGGATGGCCGAAACCGCCACCGGGCTCGGTGCCGGTGTGGCCGACAGCCTGGCCCGTCTGCACGGCACGGCGGCCGTGGTCTACCAGCACACCACCCGTCACGCCCTGGCCGCGCCCGAGTTGATCCGTTTCGAGGAGGCGCACAGTCACGCGCCCAGCCATATCGTCTATACGCCGCTGCCCGGGATGGTGGCCGAGCGTTACCATGCTGCGCGCACCCTGGTGCTGATCGACGATGAGATCTCCACCGGCCGTACGCTGGAGGCGCTGGCGGCGGGTATGTGTCGCGAACTGCCAACGGTGCGGCGGGTGGTGATCGTCTCGCTGGTCAACTGGCTCACCGACGAGCGTGCCGCTGCCCTTGCCGCCAGCCTCGGCGTGCCCACCACTTTTGTTCAACTGGTCCGTGGCGGGTTCGAATTCGACGCCGACCCCAACGCCGCGGTGGCGCTGCCCCCGGCGGTGCTGGCGTCCCGTCCGGCGCAGGTTCCTGTCAGCGAGCGTAGCGGACGCCGGGGCATGCTCATGCCCGTCGATGGCCTGCCGGCACTGCCGGAGGGCCTGGACATTGACCGGCCGGTCAATGTCGTCGGTACCGGCGAGTTCGCCTTCCTGCCCTTCCGCCTCGCCGAGGCGCTCGAGCGCGAGGGGTTCGACGTGCGCTTTCACAGCACCACCCGCTCGCCGATCCTGCCCGGCGGAGCAATCGCCGGCAGCATCGAACTCACCGACGAATTTGGCGAAGGTGTCACGAATTACTTGCATAATCCGCCGGCCCCCGGACACCAGGTGGTGGTGTGCTACGAGTCATCGGCCTGTGCCGGGCAGCAACGCCCGGCGCTGGATGCCAGTCTCACGGCCTTGCGCTGGGTTCCCGCCACCGCAGATACCGCCGGAGCCGCCGCATGAGTCCCGTGTATGTCTTTACGGACCTGGACGACACTTTGTTCCAGACCGAGCGCAAATGCGCCGACCTGCCGCGCGTTGCGGCCGCCATGGACAAGGCCGGCGCACCGTTGTCCTTCCAGGTGCCGGCCCAGAGTGCGCTGCTGCAGCTGCTCGCCGGCGCCAGCCTGATCCCGGTCACCGGACGGCACCTGCCGGCGTTGCAGCGTGTACATGCCCCGGTCTTCGACGGTTATAAGGTCACCAGCCACGGTGCCGTGGTTCTGGGCGCCGACGACGCCATGCCCGCCGATTGGGCCGCCGACCTGGATGCGGGCGTCGAGCGGTGGGCCGCACGCTTCGACGATGCCTTGACCGCCGCCCAGGCTGCCGTCAACGCGGCGGACGGGCAGTTGCGCGCGCGCTGTATCGAAGACCTGGGGCGGCCGGTGTACATCTCGGTAAAGGGCGAGACGGCCCAATTGGCCGCGTTCGCGCAGCAGGTGCGCGATCTGTGGCCCGGGTTGATTCATCACAACGGCGAGAACCTCGCACTGCTGCCGGATTACGCCTGCAAAGCCCGTGCGGTGGCCTACCTCATCGAACGCATCCGCCAGGCACACGCCGGCGAACACCCGTTGTTCATCGGCATGGGTGACAGCGTGACCGATATGGCCTTCATGGCCTTGTGCCACTTCGCCGTGGTGCCGCAGACCAGCCAGATCTGCGAGGCCGTATGGCGCTGACCGGAAGCTATGCGGCCGATGACTGCCGTTTCCTGCTCACGCCGCTGGCCATGGATTATGTCGATGTGGCAGACAAAGAAGCGCTGATACAAAGCGGCCAGCGGCATTACTCGGAGATGATCAGCTACGAGGCGCCGCCGACGCCCCGCTATATGGCGTTGTTCCGCGAACTGACCGCCCGCTACAAGCGGCGGTTGGCGCGTGAGGTCATGGGGCTTGCCCAGCACATTGCGCAGACCCGGCCGGCGCCGCTGACCATCGTGTCCCTGGCGCGCGCGGGCACGCCGGTGGGTGCCTTGCTGAACCGCGCTTTGAATCAATCGCTGGGCGTTGCGTCGGCGCATTATTCGATTTCCATCATCCGTGACCGCGGCATCGACACCTGTGCGCTGGCCCACCTGCTGCGCACACTGGGCCGGCCGGCGGCCGGGCTGGTGTTCGTCGATGCGTGGACGGCCAAAGGCGTCATCACCCGCGAGTTGAAGTCCGCACTGGCGCAGTGGAACGCAACCGAACCGGAACAACTGGACGACCGCTTGTACGTGGTCTCCGACATCGGTGGCTCCGCGGATGTCGCAGCCACCCGCGACGACTACGCCATCCCCTCCGGCGTACTCAATGCTCCGGTGTCCGGCCTGGTGTCGCGCTCCATACTCAACGAACGGGTGCCCGCCGGTGCTTTCCACGGCTGTGTGGTGTACACGCACCTGGCCGACTGCGATCAGACCGGGTGGTTTCTGGACCAGGTCAGTGCGTTGTTCGACCCGCACGAGGCCGCTGCCGTGGACCTGAACCCGGCCGGTGCCTCGGGGGCAGCGGCACAAGCCTGGGTGCGCCGCCTGATGGACGACTTTGCGGTGACGGACATCAATCACATAAAGCCGGGCGTGGCCGAGGCCACGCGGGTGATGCTGCGGCGCGTGCCCGAGCGCTTGTTGCTGGCGGACCCGGCGAGCCCCGATGTGGCGCATCTGCGGATGCTTGCCGAAGAAAAGCAGGTACCGATGGAGGTCATGCCCGGCATGCCCTTCCAGGCGGCGGCCTTGATCAAAGCGGTCTTGAGGTAGCGGCTATGGATGATGCGGTACTCAGTGCGGTGGCCGAGCCGGCTCAGGCAATGGCCGATGTGCCGTTCGGCGAGTCCTTGCTGGCCGATTACAGCCGCTTGGGGGCGAGCCTGTACATTCCGGCTGCACGCTCGGATTTGATGAAACTGATGAATCAGGAGCGCCTGCCCGGGCTGCGCTCGATGGTGGTGTGCACCGAGGACGCCGTGGCCGAGCGCGACCTGCCGCAGGCCCTGGATAACCTCGCCCACGCGCTGCGCACCTTGGGCCAGGGGCAGACCTTGCGTTTCGTGCGGCCGCGCAATCTCGATGTGCTCGCCCACTTGTTGACCATGGAAGGTGCCGAGCGCCTGACCGGTGTGGTGCTGCCCAAGGCCGACGAGGGCAATTTGCACCGTTATCTCGACCTGGTCAGCCGCATGCCCGGGTGGTGCGTCATGCCCACGCTGGAAACCGATCTGGCGTTCAGTCGCGCCCGCCTGGAGCGCTTTGCAAGCTTGCTCACCGAGTCTCCGGTGCGCGTGTTGTGTCTGCGCATCGGCGGCAACGATTTGCTGCAACTGCTCGGCCTGAAGCGGCCCAAGCACATGACGGTGTACGACACACCGCTGCGCACGGTGATCAATGACTTGATCATCACCTTCCGCCCGGCGGGGTTCGAGCTCTCGGCACCGGTGTTCGAGCACCTGGACAGCTGGCGCACCTTGCGTCGCGAGCTGGAGCTCGACCTGGTGCATGGTTTGTGGACCAAGACGGTCATCCACCCGACCCAGGTCAGTGTGGTGGAATCGCATTACCCGGTGTCGGCCGCCGACTACGCGATAGCCGGCGATGTCCTGGCCGAGCACGCGCCAGCGGTGTCCCGGCGTTTCGGACAAATGGTGGAGCCGGCGACCCACATGCGCTGGGCCCGCCGTATCATGGCCCGGGCCGCGGTGTACGGCGTGGCCTCCTGATCATGACGCAAACAGTGTTGTTGACGCGCGGCCTGTCCGCGGTGGTGCAGGCCTTGGGCGGTGTGCGCCAAGACATGGTCGCGGGCGAGTTCCGCCTGCTGGCCAGCTACCCGCCGCGGCGCACGGCCTTGGGCACGGTGGCCGACCATGTCGCAGTGGAGCCGGAGGGCGCGGACGATGCCGCCTACCTGGATTGGCTGATGGCGCTGGTGGCCGAGCAGGGCGTCGATATCGTCTGGCCGCAGTCGCGCCTGCGCGCGCTGCTGCGCGCCCGTGACAGCCTTGATGCGAGCGGGGTGACGTGGATTCTGCCGACACCGGATTTGGCAACCTACGATCGCCTGGACGATAAGGCGGCGTTTCTGGAGTTTCTGGCCGAGGTGGAGCCGGATGTGCCGTTGGCGGACTACCGGGTGGTGCGCACGGCGGACGAGCTTCTGGAAGGGGCGGATGCTTTGCGCACGGCGCGGCCGGGCCTGCAGCTGTGCATCAAGCCGGTTAAGGGTATCTACGGCAGTGGTTTCCGCCTGGTGGATGACCGGGGTTCGCCGTACCGCCGCTGGCTGGACAATGACGTCTATCGCATCGGTTGGATGGAGTTGATGGGTTTGATGCGCACCAACGAGGACGAACGGGCGTTTTTGATCATGGAGTACCTGCCCGGGGCGGAGCGTTCGCTGGATTGCCTGAGCGACCACGGGACGCTGCGGGTGTGTGTGACCCGGCGCAAAGGTGTGGGCCGGGTGCAGTTCATCGACCCGGACCCGGGCAGCCAAGAGCTGGCCGTGCGTCTGTGCCGGGCGTTCGGCTTGCATGGGGTGGTGAACATCCAGACCCGCGAGCGGGTGATGCCCGATGGGCAGGCGGTGCCCTGTGTGCTGGAGATCAATACCCGCATGTCCGGCGGTACGGACATGTGCCGAGCCGGTGGCGTGAACCTGCCGCTGCTGGCGTTGCGCCAGGCGGCAGGTCGTCTGGATACCGTCCCGCAGCCGGCCTGGGGGGCGGAGGTGACGATGGTGGAGCAGGGCGTGCGGTTGGCGGCACCGTAGTCCGGCCTGGGGCGGCATGCCCTGTGCGCGATCGGCCCGGCATCGGCACCGA
>CBFGWV010000088.1:0-15770 GCA_965652545.1 uncultured Candidatus Competibacteraceae bacterium
CCGATCGCACCAAGCCGTGCACGTAGGCCAGTTTGTTGCGTATGGCCGGTGTGACGACCTCGGGCACCAGGTCTTTCAAGCCCATGTCGCGGTTGAGCTCATTGACCGCCAGCCCGATCTGATGAAACGACCGCAGCATCGCATCCAGGTCATGCGGCGCCTCGCCGGCGCGCAGGTTCAGATGATGAGCGGTGTCCAACACCGAGACGATGTCCAGGTAGAAGGCAAACGTCTCGGCAAAGTCCTCCCAGGGGTGCATGGTGGCGTAGGCGGAGACGAACGACGGCCCCCAGTCCGCCGGCGGACCTTGGTCGTAGTAGCGCTCCAGCGCCTCGGCGTAGTCGGGGTCGAACGGGTCGCCGAACACTGTGCGGCAGGCTGTCTCGTCGCGTCCGCGGACCAGGATCTCCCAATAGTAGTGCCCGATCTCGTGCCGGAAATGACCGATCAGCGTGCGGTGCGACTCGTTGAAGTCCACCCGCAGACGCTCGCGCTCGACGGTATCGGCTTCCTTGACGTTGATGGTGATCCGCCCTTGCGCGTGACCGGTGTACACCTTGTCGTCACCACCGGTGCTACGCCACAGACCGGCATCGGGCAGGGCATCGGCCATGAAGGCGAAGGACAGCGGCGGATCGAAGCCGTCCTCCTCGGTACCGTGCGGCAGTCCAATGAGATCCAGTGTATAGACCAACCGCCGCTTGGCCGCCTCCAGGGCCGCCCAGCGCTGCCGGTGACCGTCGATCGACAAGTCCGGGATGACGGCGTTGTAGCGGCAGCAATCGCACAAGGCCGGCGCCGTCCCATCCGACCCGGCCGTCACCATGCGGTTGCACACTGCCTCGTCAAGGTAGTTGCGGCATTTGAGCAGCGTCGCGCCGCAGTCTGCATGGGCGCAGCGGTATCCACCCTCAGGCAGCGGTTGCAGTGCCGTGACGCTGGCGCAGACGGGGCACCAGCCCGTCTCCGCACCGCAGTTGAGGCAGGTAACGTTGTCGAAGAACAGACGCGCGCTGCATTGGCATTGGAAGGTTTTCAATAGCTGTTTCCACGTTTTGGGTTCAGACGCTCCGGGCCGTAGCACACCCTTACGACGCCCAGCCCCTCCGCAGGGTTCATACCGAACACCTAAGACCTAAGGCTCTTTGTGGCCGACCTGGCCGGAATCGATAACGAGCCAAACCTAGCACGCGGCAGTCAGCCCCCACCCCTCCGGTGCCCAGCACAGGCGGTCGGTCGGTTCGATGGCCTCCAAAAAGCGCTCGTCGTGCGAGACGACCAACAGCGCACCACGGTACTGCCGCAGCATGGTTTCGATGGCGGCCAGTCCGTCGAGGTCGAGGTGGTTGGTCGGCTCGTCCAGCAGCAGGAGCTGGGCCGGGGTTTCGCCGTAAAGCGCACAAGCCAGGGCGGCCTTCAGGCGCTCGCCGCCGCTGAGCCGGCCGGCCGGTGACAGCGCCTTGTCCGCGCCCAGGCCCAGCCGTGCCAGCCTCGTCCTTGCCGTGCCGGCATCGAGGGCGGGGTTCAGCGCGGCAAGCTGCTCGACCACCGAGCGGGTCGTGTCCAACCCGCTCAGGTGCTGGTCGAGATAGGCAAATGGCACGCCGACCTCGCAATGGCCGGCCCGCGGTCTCAGTTCACCGGCCAGCACCCGCAACAGTGTGGATTTGCCGCAGCCGTTCGGCCCGCTGACGGCCACCCGGCGCGGGCCGTGCACGCTCAGCGACAGCGTACGGCTGTCCGCCGGCCCGAACGGCAGCTCGAGGGCCTCCAGCGACAGCACCCGACGGGCCGCGGGCAATGTCCCATCGGGCGTGTGCAGCACGACATCGGCCGCCGTGTCCACCCGGGCGGCGGCCTCGTGCAATGCCCGCGACGACTGCTCGCGCACCTGATCCTGGCGCAGGCGTGCGCGGGCGCTGGTGGCTTGGCTGCGCGCTTTCTGCTTGTCGAGAAGGATCTTCGCCTGGTTGGCGCACTTTGCCGCGCGGCGGCCGCCGGCCTCACGGCGGGCCTGCCGCTCGGCCTGCTCATGCAGCTCGCGCTCGCTGCGCCGGTGGGCGGCGCGGGCATGGTCCAGCGCCGATTGCGCCGCGGCCTCAGCCTGCTGTTTGAGTATGCTGTAACCAGTAAACCCAGCCCCGAAGCTCGTCAGCCCCTGCGGCGAAAGCTCGACGATGCGCTCCATGCCATCGAGTAGTTCTCGATCGTGGCTGATCACCAGCAGGCCATCGCACCAACGCGCCAGTTGCTGCGCCAGTTGCCGACGGTTGTCACGGTCCAGATGGTTGGTCGGTTCATCCAGAATCAGGAACCGCGCCCCGGAGAGGAACGCCCCGAGCAAGGCCACCCGCGTGCACTCACCCCCGCTGAGACGGGCGGCGGGGGTGTCGGCGTCCAGATGCGCCAGGCCGCAGGCTGCCAGCTCCACCCGCAGGCGGCGGGGCGTGTCCCACAAGCCGGCGACAATATCCACATCCGTGCGCCGTGGCGTACCGGCCTCTATCCGCGCCAGCGCATCCAGCGTAGCGCGCAGGCCGGCCAGGTCGGCCACCGTACTGTGCGCCTGCGGGACGATGAGCTGCGGCAGGTAACGAATGCGGCAGCCGGGCAACACCCGTCCGGCCGAGGGCGCCAACTGGCCGGCCATGACCCGCGCGAGAATGCTTTTGCCCACACCGTTGCGCCCCACCAGCCCGGTCGGGCAGTGGTCGAAGGTGTCGTGCAGGTTGCTGAACAGCGTTCGCCCGTCAGGCAGGGCGTAGGACACACCGGTAAGGGTAATGAAGGGAGAGGTCGTCATCGGGTCCATCCAGCAATGCCAACGGAGCGCCGCCGCACAAGTGCGAAAGCCGCGCACAAAGGCCGTGTGTCCACGGCGGCATTACTGACGCTGACGCATCGGACCGACTCCTATCAGTCAGGTGGGGATCGACGAAGCGAGAGACTATTCGGCAGCGTACTGAGCGTCAACCCGTACCGATGGTAGAGCGGACAACACTAACCTCCCACCGTCATCGCCCCCGCCAACGCGGCACGCATCAGGTCGGCGGACAGAAAACGCGACTCATTGCCATCTCGAAGCTGGCGGCAACTCACCCGCAGTACATCCGGTTGCCGTGGCGACTGGAGGTAAACATTGCGAATGACGTACACCAGCGAGGTGCCCTCGCCCAGACGCGGCATGCTGTTGAAGCCGAAGCTGAAACCGCCACCGGTGAGGACCTCGCGGTCTGGACTGGTACCCAACACCGTGAAGCGGTCGGGTTGAACGACTGTATTGCCGTCGCTCAGCGTGCGCACCTCAAGCTCGCAGCTCACGGTGTGGGCCAGATCCGAGGGCGTGTAGCCGGGACCGACATCCACTCGCGCATCGCCCGCGCGGATACGTAACGGCGTGTTCAGCGTGATGGTGGAGCCGGCCGGAAACGACGGATCGCCCTCGTTCAGCGGCGGCGTGGCACAGGCGCCAAGCGCCATTGTCATGCCCATCGCCAGCGCCATGCGCAATGGGCTCCCACGTTTGCCGTCCATGAAGCGCTCCTTTCCGATTACCTGCGACGGCGGCCAGTCTACACCGTATCCGAGCGCACCTGCCTGCACCTCAAGCCCTTGAAAACCATCGGCAAGACCACACATCGCCGGCCAAGGGGTCATGGTGGTCACCATGGCCCGCCCCATGTAACGAACAGGAGGACAGATCATGTACCGATCAGTGTTTCCACGCGATGTGTTCGCCGACCTGGACCGCCTGCAGCGCGAGCTGCTCCAGGCGTTCGAGCCCGGCATCCGTGGCGTCGGGCGCAGCGGCTTTCCGGCGCTGAACATCGGCAATACGCCCGAGTCGGTCGAGGTGTACGCCTTCGTACCCGGCTTGGATCCGGCCAGCATCGAGGTGAACGTCGAGCGCGGCGTGCTGACGATCACCGGAGAGCGCGGCTCCAGCCTGCCCAACGGTGACGAGCAGCGCCAACTGCACATCAACGAGCGCTTTGCCGGACGTTTCCGCCGGGTGGTGAGCCTGCCGGACGATATCGACACCGACAAAGTCACGGCCGACTGCAACGACGGCGTGCTGCACATCAGCGCCAAGCGGCGCGCATCCGCTCAGCCGCGGCGCATCACCATTCAGTAAACCGACGCGAGGAGGTTGACGATCATGAACGACATTACCCGCGAAACCGGCCAGGACACCCAGGCCCTGCGCGGCCAGCGCGGCAACGGCAGCTATAGCGTGCTGACTCCGCCGGTGGACGTCATCGAGGATGCCGAAGGCATTACCTTGTATGCCGATATGCCCGGCGTGGCCAGGGAGAAGCTCAATCTGCAGATCGAGGCGGATACACTGACCATCGAAGGCGAGATGGGCATGGACATCCCCAAGGATATGGCCGCCAGCCATGCCGAGGTGGCCACCGCCCGCTACCGGCGCGCGTTCACGCTATCGAAGGAGCTGGACGCCGAGCACATCAGCGCCGAGCTCAAGCACGGCGTGCTGACGCTGCGCATCCCCAAGGCGCCGCATGCGCAGCCGAGGCGGATCGCCATCAACGTAGCCTGAGGCCGCAACGGCCAATCAGAGGCCGGCACGTCGGTGCCGGCCTCGCACGTTCACTGCCCGCCGGTGCTCTTCGGGTCATCAACGCGTGATGGTCATGCTCTCACCGAGGGCACCCAGCACCAGCCTCGTGGGCAGCAACTGCGACCCACCGCCCTCGGTGATCTGCACACAGTTCAGACGCAGCACATCCGGCTGCTGGGGCGAGGTCAGATAGATATTGCGAATGGTGTAGACCAACGCCGTGGGGGTAAAGCCGCTGGCTTTCCCTCCCCCACTGGAGAGCAGCTCCCGGTCCACGTTGGTACCGACGACCGTAAAGGTATCGGGCCGGATCGTCGTCACACCGTCGCTTACCGTGCGTGTCTGCAACGTGCAGGTCACACCATAGGTCTGCAGCGTCGCTGCAACGCCCGGGCCAACCTGTCCGCCGACCTGCCCGTCGGGGACGTGTACCTCGGTGTGCAGCGTCATCACCGTGCCGGCGGGAAAGTCCCGATCACCCTTGGCCAGCGGCGGCACCGTGCACGCGGTGGCCAACAGCGACAGCAACGCGACCACAGCGTACGGGCGATGCCCGCGCAGGCTGGTAACACCATCCATGAAACACACCCCGACATCGGATTGGAAAGGCGCGCAAGTCTACACGCACAGGGGCTGACGATGGCGTTTCCGATGAAATGGCGGGAGGCGGCCTGAATCTCGAAATTTATTTAGGAATCCTTTACAAATAACGACCACGTCGCCAAAATGCCGCCATGAACCCGCCACCCACGCCCCCTTGGCAAGACACACCAGCAACCAGCGAGCGCATCGTCGGTGCCATCTCGCGTATTGCCGCCGTATTGCGTGCCGGCATGTGGCAGTTCGCCACCGCCGAAGGCCTCAACCGCACGCAGGTGGAGATTCTCGAGATCCTCCTCGCCCGTCGCGATGGCGTGCGCCTGGGATGGATCGCGCAGCAACTTGGCGTCACCCCCGCCACGGCCAGCGACTCCATCGCCACCCTCACCGCCAAAGGCTTGGTAGAGAAAGGCCGTGCCGTCGACGATGGCCGCGCCATCGCACTGAAGCTTACCGCCGAGGGGCGCGCACTGGCGCTGAGGATCGACGGTTCCATGGCATTTGCCTCACAGGCTGTGGACCGCCTGCCCGCTGACACCCAGCAGGCTATGTATGCGGGCCTTCTGGCGCTGATCGGCCAGTTGCAGCAAAGCGGCCGTTTCCCGGAGATCCGTGCCTGCGTCACCTGCCGCCATTTTGCCGCCAATGTCCATAATGACGCGGTCGCGCCCCACCACTGCCGACTGGTCGATGCGCCCCTGCCCAACGCCTTGCTGCGCCTGGACTGCCCCGAGCACGACGCGGCCGATGCCGATACTGCCCGCGTCAATTGGGCGCGACTGGAGCGCACATGAGTGGTTTGCCATTTTCTTTGCTCCATTTATTTAGGATTCCTACTAATAAAGCACGGTGCACTACGGTCGCATGCCCTGTGCTTGAAACGCCTCGCGACCTGCTCATAGCCACAACGAGAACCGACCATGAACCTGCCCTTGTCCCGCCTTGTCATCGTCTTGTCCGCCGTCCACGCGTCGACCACTGCATTCGCCCACGGCGGTGATGGCATGTCCACGGCGCCCGACACTCAGGTGCTGTCCGCCTTCGATATCGTGCACACACGGATCACCACCGACGGGAACCAAGCCGTGTTCCATGCAGCCGTCTCCGGTGAGGCCGGCGCCGCTAAACCTGCGGCTACCGGCCAACTCGGCGGCAGCGGGGTGTATGCCTACGTTTGGCCCACGACCCTGGACCCGGCCACCGTCGGTTTCGAATCCGGTGCCGGCATCCTCGCCTTTACGGTCACCGCCCACCCGGACTTCGACGACACTCCGCTGTTCGATGAAGACGCCGATGGCGATACCGCCAACGACGGCAACCGCTGGCACAGCCACTGGGTCGTCCTGAAACCGGCGCCCGACTGCGGTCCCGATGCGCTGAAGGTGGTCGACATCCCCGACGGCACCACCCCTCGTCTGCCCAAGACGTGGCCGGGGCTGCCCATCCTCATCGACAGCCCCGGCTGGAGCCCCGTATTCAGCGGCGACACGCTTGAAGTGCGCGTACCTTTCGACGACATCGGCGTGCTGCAAGATGCCGGCTTCGATGGCGTCACCGCTGCCCTGCGTGTGCACGAGAGCGTGCACAGCCCGCTGCTGTGCGTCGTCGACGTGTTCAAGATCGCCTCCGGCGACCTGTCCCTGCCGGGTGAGGTGGCGCCATGAACCGGCCGCACAAGCCTGCAACGCCCGCGCCGGCGCTGGATGTCAGCGAATGGCTCAACAGCGCTCCTCTGGACCTGGCCGATCTGCGCGGGCGCGTCGTCGTGCTGCACGCCTTTCAGATGCTCTGCCCCGGCTGTGTCAGCCATGGGCTGCCGCAAGCCAAGGCCGTTCATGAGGCCTTTCCGGCGTCGGATGTCGCGGTCATCGGGCTGCACACGGTGTTCGAGCATCATGAGGTCATGGGGCCGGCGGCGCTGCGGGCCTTTCTGCACGAGTACCGTATCCGCTTCCCCGTCGCAGTCGATCGGCCGGGCAGTGATGGGCCGATTCCGATGACCATGCGTGCCTATGGCATGGAAGGCACGCCCAGCCTGGTGCTGATCGACCGCAACGGCAGCGTCCGACTGCATCAATTCGGGCGGTTGGATGACCTGCGGCTGGGGGCGTGGATTGGGGAACTGGTCGCGGAGCGGTCAGGACAAGAGCAACAGCAGGTCGTGCGGGAGGCACATACCAGTACCGAAGCTTGTACGGACATCGGCTGTTCCGTGGGGCGATAAAGCGCAAAGCCCGGTGCCCGCGACGGGTACGGGCCACCGCTTTCGCAAGGGTTGCCGGTACCCAGCTTTGGGCGGGTAGCACCGCCCGGGACGAGCCGGTGAATCGTGTTCCGACGCGCTGTACATACGTCCTTGTAAGCTCGACGGCAGCATCCCTGCTGCCGACGGTCGGAACACGATTCACCGGCTCACCCCGGGCTCACCGCGGTGGCCACCCAAAGTGAAAACGACGGACCGCACCAGATCGAGGTTCATCAATCGAATTAGCAGTTTCTTCTACAATGGGCACATCAACGATCCTCGCATGGCAGATCGCGCTCCCCGACGGGATGCGGCCGTCGCACTACGAACACCGCTACAGGGGATAGCCCGTGGCACTGATGGTCGACGATGGACAAGACACGCAAATGCGCTTGGACGCATTCACCCGGGTGCGGCGACTGAGCGAGGTCCATGACCATCTGAGTTGGCGCGAACTGAAGCCCGGCTTTGTATCTGGCGGCGAGCGCTACCCGCTGATCAATCCGCAGCGTGGCATCTTCAAGCCCCAGCGGATGCGCTATCTGCTTTCGATCAAAACCGTGTTTCCCAAGCCCGGTGGCAAGGTTTGGTACGACGACCAGCGAGAGGTCAATCGGCAGATTTTCGAAGGCGATGAGACCATCGACTACGCGTTTATGGGACAGGATCCCAACCACGCCGATAACCGTTGGCTCAGGGAAGCGTATGAGAATCGCATTCCCGTTATCTATTTTCTCGGCATTGCGCCTGGACGGTACCAGGCCATGCTTCCGACGTTCATATCGGGCTGGGACGCCAAGACACTGAAAGCGCGGGTCGTCTTTGGCATGCCGGATCAGCACGACCTGACACCCCCGGCGGACGCACCGGAACGACGCTATGCCCTGCGAGCGGTAAAGCAGCGGCTGCACCAAGCGTCATTTCGCGAGGCGATCATCACAGCATACAAAGGGCGCTGCGCGCTGTCGGGGCTGCCGGAGCCCATGCTCCTGGACGCGGCTCATATCGTGGCCGACAAGCACGAATTGATGGGGCAACCGATCGTCACCAATGGCATTCCATTGTCAAAGATTCATCATGCGGCTTTCGATGCGCATTTGATCGGCATTGACCCCGACTACCGGCTACATGTATCGGAGCGGCTGCGCGCACTCAAGGATGGGCCGGTACTGGAGGCCCTCAAGGCGCTCCACGGCAAAGCCATCCGCATGCCGGCACGGGTGCAGGACTACCCTGATCGCAACCGACTGGCGGAACGGTTTGAGCAGTACCGGGCGCGCACGTAGGCTAAGGATGGCAACGATGTCGACGATAGCGGCTGAAAGTGGCAGGTTTCAGTTCGATCATGCGACCCGACCTGCCCTGTCTGTCGGCTCAGCGTCCTTTCTCGTCCCGGGTAACCGGCATGGCCGGCACAACCACTTTCAGGTAATCGTCTGTCAGCTCGAACTGGGCATCCCGTCCGGTGTACTCCCGTGTCAGCGGGACGATCTTGCGACGCACCCCCATCCCTCTGGCATCGACGTACCCGTAGTCACGCATGATGTCTACGATGATCGGGTTGCGCGGCGAGCGCTGGCCGGCCAGCATCTTCTCTAGGGTCATCGAGTTTTGCAGCGCACCAGGGCTTTTGACTTCCAGTCGGTCGGCGTAGTTGACGACATCGATTTCGATCGACCGCGTCCAATCGCGGTGGACGAACGCGTTGATGATGGCCTCGCGAACCGCGTCCAATGGATATCGGTAGGTTGTCTCCCGCCGCAGGCCGGGGTTGATGGCAGCGCCCTCTTTCGAAATGAATGGTGTCATTCGATCGACCAGGCGCTCGATGAGCCCACCCTCGACAACATGCCGCCCCGCGCCAGGTCTGCCTTTCCACAAAGCGACCAGAGGACCGTCGATTGCAGTGTCGTCCTGCGCCTGGTAATCCATATCCAGGCCTGCAAACGACATCCAGCGCACGCCCGCGTAACGCAACAGTTTCCGTGGACTGCGGGCGAACAAGACCAAGCCTGCGATTGTGCAGACGGCCGGTCCGTCCGCTCGGGCGGCCATCAGCCCTAAGCCGATGAGGCGCGGTTCCCATTCCGCTGGTGACCGCGGCGCATCCGGGTCACCGACCATATTGACGATATAGTCGCGAAGACGGGCCTCATCGAGATCATCGAACCCACTGCCGGACACCGGCAGGGTCTCGGCGTGGAGCATGCCGCCGCTCTCGAACAACCGGGCCTGCTGCTCCCGGGTCGCCAAGCGCGACGTGCTGCCGACGCGCACGTAGATATCTTCCCGATTGTTGCTGCGGACGACATAGGGTTTAGCCGTACCCTGGGTCAATGTAATCACCGCCACACGCTTGCCGTCGTCGAGCGAGACCTCCTCGTAGAACGGCAATATCAGCGGGTGGACATAGCGACCGAATACGGTATCCATGACCCAGGTCTCGAGGTCGGCGCGCTGTATGCCGGAGATGGTGCCATCGTCCTCGACGCCCAGGAGTATCCTGCCACCCGATAAGTTGGCAGATGCAACGACTTGCTTTGCAAGCTGCTCGGGAGACACCTCGTCACGCATGAACTCAACACCGGAGCTTTCGCCATTGGCGATGATCTCCAGCAGTTCAGCCTTCAACATCGGCACACACTCCGGAATCGTATGTGTCCATGTACGGATATGGGATCAATCGCCTCACCACCTCACACCAGCAACGTCAATCTCGGTACCGCATCCGATTCCGCCCATACGATCGCGTTCTGGCCAAAGGCCCGCCCAAGATCACTCGCCTGATTCACCGTCAGTCCCAGGGCCAAGCAGCTGACCTCTCCCGGCCATTGGCCTGCCGGGTCCTGACCGAACCCCGGAAAGTGACGCACGCCAAGCCCATCCAATTGCACAAGCAAGTCGCGATGTGCGTGAGCGTTGGCGGCATCGGACGCAAGATCGCTACCGGGGTTCCAAGCGGTAAGGAAGGCGGAACGCCAAACGCGGTACTCTCGATACAACGCCAGTAAGGCATCAGATGGCACCCCGACCCGAAGCGTGAACGGCGGATTGATCAAAACTTGAAACTCCGTTTCCCGGTATGCCTGTACCAACTCAGCCGGCAGGGACGTCATACCGCCTCCTGGCTAACAACGAGGCGCTCGACATCAACACTACTGGCATGCCTCTTTATCGCCGCATTGATTGCCGGCAAGCGACTAAGTGTCTCCCAGGGAAACCCTTCACCCTCACGGCCAAAATGCCCAAAGGCCGCCGTTTTGGCGTAGATCGGCCGCTCCAGCGCTAGATCGCGAATAATCCCAGCTGGCGTGAGATCGAACACGTCCCGGACCACCTGCTCCAGAACTGGCGTCTCGACCAAGGCTGTGCCATGGGTTTCGACACGAATGGCCACCGGGTCTGAACGCCCTATCGCATACGCAATCTGCAACGTACATCGCCGTGCCGCGCCAGCAGCGACCAAATGCTTGGCCACCCATCGGGCCGCATAGGCCGCGGAGCGGTCGACTTTGGTGGCATCTTTACCCGAAAAGGCGCCACCGCCGTGCGGACAGGCGCCGCCATAGGTGTCTACGATGATCTTCCGCCCTGTCAGCCCAGCATCCGCGTACGGCCCGCCAATCTCGAACCGACCTGCGGGATTGACGAGAAGCCGCACCGTCGGACATCGCATACTTGGCGGAATCACTGGTTCAATAAGCTTCTCGATGATGATCGCTTCGACCTCGGCGTCGGACACGCTCCCCTGCACTTGTGTCGACAACACGACGGTATCCACGCCCACCGGCCGATCATCGACGTAGCGAACAGTTGCCTGAGCCTTGGCGTCCGGCCGAAGCCAGGGCAAGGTACCCTCATCGCGCAGCGCGCGGTGACGCCGCATCAATCGGTGTGCCAGGACGATAGGCAGCGGCATCAACTCTGCCGTCTCATCGCAGGCATAGCCGAACATCAGCCCCTGGTCGCCCGCGCCCAGTGTGCCATCCGCATGGTCTACACCCGCGGCAATTTCCGGCGACTGCGCATGCAGACGCACCAACACTTCACAGGTGTCCGGGTTGATACCCGGAAAACCGCCGTGGTATCCAGTGCTGCGGAGCACATCACGAACCAAGCCATCGACTTCTGCGAAGATCTGCCGATCCGCGCCGGGTGGGTGTAGGCGGAACTCCCCAGCGAGTACGACGAGACCGTTCGATAACAGCGTTTCACAGGCCACCCGGGCCTGAGCGTCCAATTGCAGGCAACGGTCCAGCACTGCGTCGGAGATCTGATCGGCCAGTTTGTCCGGGTGACCGTCGGACACGGATTCGGAAGTAAACAGATAGGACGACTGCATGGCGCGATTTCCCCTCAGGCCTCTACGACGGTAACGTTGAGGCCTTTTCGAGCCAATGCGGTATTGAGCGCCCTCAAGTCGCCATGGAATGCGACGCCGCTGAACGTACTCCCTGGGTGCTCTCCCTCGGTGAGCTCGAACTCGGCGGCCAAGGCTTCGTCATCCGCTACGGCATTCATGACGAAATCGCCTACCGCATAGGGCCCATAGGCGCGGATCTCCGAGAACGACATGAAGCCGGGGTCCACGTCATCATCCAGCTGTAGGGAGGCTTCCTCCTCCAGCGCGGCGAGGTGTGCCGCCGTGAGCTTGCCGCGCGGTGGCCGCAACTCGTTGTATCTCCAAACACGCGCCACATCGCCGATAAAACGCTCTATGAGCAGCCTGCCTCGCTCGTGGACAGACAGCTCGTCATAGTTCAGGTAGCGGCGCCAGGTCGGCCAATCTGAGGGCTCCCACCGGGTGTCAGTGAGATAGCTATACATGTCACGTTCGACGATCCACGGCTCATCAAGCGGCCGTTCGCGGGCATCGTCCGGCCAAAAGGCTGCTAACGGCCCGGCCAATGCGGCCGAGGGTAAAGTACCCAAAGCCACGACCAAGAATTCACGACGTGTAATGTTCACCATGACGGTCTCCTGAAGACGCCCCGAATCGCATCCGGCGGGCGTCGGTCCGGGACAAGGAGACCTGATGCCGCCGCTTTAGCCGTACTTGTATACCGCCCGCAAGTTGGTCACTTAAATCGGCGGTCGCCCAACTCCATGGGCAACAAAAAACCCGCTCAGCCTAAGCCAAAGCGGGTCATGGACCTGCGCTTTAGCTGAATTTATTGAGCGCCCGCAAGCTGAGATCAAATCGGCGCTGGTCAAGAAGATAGCAGAATCCGCCGTACCGTCAAAGTTTCCTTGCGTTCCGCCCCGTTCGACCATGGGTATCACCGTGCGATGTTTCCCGAGCAGTTCGATTCCTTGCTGCCCGAGTACCCGATGCCGCTCTCATCCTTGTAGTAGTAGCGAAACCAGGAGCTTACCGGACTATTTGGGCAACTGCTCATCCAGCAGAACTTCAACCGCGTCCAATTTTGTACTGGCTTCGAGTCTGGCCAAGAGGGCATCGAGGTCAGCTTCCGAACCAGAGGGCTGCGCATCGTCCACGGGTGACAACGCCTTTCCACCGGGCAATTGGAACGGCTGCGGCGCATCGGAGAACCGACCGTCGTAACCTTGCGCGACGAGTCGGCCCTGATCGTCAAAGCCAAAGATCTCAGCGCTGTAAACGGGCGGAGTCCCGTTGGCCGAGTTCGCGGGCACCATCGGCAAGGTCGACAGGTCAAAGGCTGTCGAATCGCCGACGACGATTCCACACACCGGACTACTGCGAGCACGGCCATCGGCGTACCGTTCGTGATCCCAGCGCACAATCTGGTAGCGTGCAACATCCGGTTGCCGCTGCCACGTCAGCCGTGCGCTATCGCCAGCGCGGGGCGGCGTCGTGCCGACGTCGACGCCATCCATCTCAAGGTCGAGCCGGCGCTTGAGATCAAGGGTGATGTGCGGTTCATCGGGTACCGTCGTTGCAATGCTGATCGAAAGCCCCTCGGTTCTGGTCGTCCATGGCATATATGGCTTCGAAACGTCCAAAGACGGATCGGCGCCGGTACGAAGCCACCAGTCGCTGGCCGTCCGGCCATCGGCAATCACTTTCACGCCGTTGACGGTCCATCTCCCTGGGGGTAATGGGATCAGGAACCGACCGGACGCATCTACCGAAACCGGCTCCGTTGTACCGAGGTCCGCAACATTCAGAGCCAGATGTCGGGCCAGCACGCCTGCAGGCATCGATTCCAGAGACAAGGATACTGGCTACCCATGCCGATATCGGGATCAGCAACGATAACGTACTCGCGGTCAGTATCGACGGCACGCCATGGGGGTCGAAATCAAAAGGATCGGCGATCCACCACGGCAGCATCAGTGATAGGAAAGCGCCCAGCATCGCCAGGGCGAAAAACAGACCGGCCCGATCCAACCGTTGAGCTCGGCCGTTATCGGTTGATCAATTCAGCGGCGCTGACGCGCGAGGCACTGGAAGCGGGGAATTGATCAGCGGAGACTACCGCAGGACGAAGCGTTGGCCGATGTTGGGAAAGTCGTCGAACGATGAGTTCGTTTTGCCGCATTGATGGAGGCGGGTGCCGCAATCGAATACCCGCCCCTTATCACCAAGAAATGCTAATTCGCAACGAACGGCAGCCCCACGTCTTCAGCTTTGCGCCGTTTGCACTGCACGATGTAGCGCTTGCCATCGCGTGTGGCGATCAAATCCACGGCACCGTCCGGGCCGCGTTTGACCTGATTGAGTACGTTGTACCCCTGGCGGTGAAGGTAGGCATGGACGGGCGATTCGAACTGGTCGCCTGACGTTTCATCGGCACGGCGCCGAATGAAATCCATCACCATACTGCCAACGGCACCGACGGACAGTGCGACCCGGCTCGGCAACACCATGAGGTCTCTAAGTGGGCTCGGGCGATTGTGCTCCATCGCGGCTCACTCCAGTTACGCCCCTCGACAGGGCCTTGATGTCGATCGTCTCTCGAATGGGGCACCATTTGCCAGTGGAAAACCGCACAAAACAGGCCTCCATTCGTGAACGAATGTTACGCCGGGCCACGGACCGGCTGATCGGGTCGTTCGCAGCCCGCGTAGTAAGCGTCCTTCATGCACGCGCACCTGGTATCGCCACTGGCCTCTGCCTTGCGGAAGGCGTCCAGCGCCGCCGGGCAATCGCCTTCAAGAGCTGCCTTGTATCCTTCCAGGCGCAGTCGTCGGGCGGGGTGGAACACTTTGGGGAGACTCCACGGCGCGGCTGAACTCCTTGCCCGCAGCAATCATCAGCACGACTTGAAGGGTTACGCCGGTAAGACCCGCCACCACGATGACGCAACGGAGTAGCCGACCAGGACCTTCTGCTTGTCGATCTCTGCGATGAGCATCCAGACCCGAGATGAAGAGGCTGCACTGCCAAATCGCCAATGGCAGGACAATAATGACGCCGGCGTATACGAGCCTCTCCCAGTCGCGGCGACAGCCAAAGTGATCGATGGCCCTAGCCCGGCTTCGTGGAACCGTTCCGCGTAGGACCGAGTCTGGGTCATATGCCGGTGATCCCACCGCGAGCCCGTTACATAAGGAGAAAACCCCATGCGTATGTCGTGCACGTTTGCCGCAGCGAGCCTGCTGCTGTTTTCCGCCTTGGCCGATGCCGAGGTCAAGACCCAGACCATCGACTACGAGGTCAATGGCGAGCCGTTCACCGGCTTTATGGCCTGGGACGATGCCATCGAGGGGGAGCGGCCCGGTGTGCTGGTGGTGCATGAGTGGTGGGGAATGAACGATTTCACCCGCAGCCGGGCGGAGGCGTTGGCGGCGCTGGGCTACACGGCGTTTGCGCTGGATATGTACGGCAGCGGCAAGGTGACGGATCACCCGGACGACGCCAAAAAATTCATGCAGGCGGCGATGAGCGACCCTGCGGCCGCCGAGGCACGCTTTGCGGCGGCAATGGGTATTCTCCAGGAGCACGAGACGGTGGATGCGGATCGCATCGCCGCGCAGGGTTACTGCTTCGGTGGCGCGGTGGTGCTGACAATGGCACGCAAGGGCATGGACCTGGACGGGGTGGTGAGCTTCCACGGGGCACTGCCGGCAGAAGGCGAAACCGAGCCCGGCTTGGTGAAGGCGCGTGTGCTGGTGTACACCGGCGGCAACGACCCCTTCGTGCCACCGGAGCAGGTGGGCGCCTTCGTGCAGGTCATGCAAAAGGCGGAGGTGGATTTCAAGCTGGTCAGCTACCCGGGCGTGCAGCATGCATTCACCAACCCGGGCGCGGATGCGATCGGCGAGGAGCACAGCATGCCGCTACGCTATGACCGCCATGCGGACGAGGACTCCTGGGAGGGCATGAAGGCGTTTTACCAGGAAGTATTCTCCGGTCCG
>CBFGWV010000089.1:0-15704 GCA_965652545.1 uncultured Candidatus Competibacteraceae bacterium
CGGCTGATCCCCTCGCTCACCGTCGAGGAGAACATCCTCCTGCCGGTGTGGGCCAACCGGCTGCCCGACAGCGCCGAGCGCCTGGCGTGGATCTACACACTGCTGCCGGAGATCGCCCAATACCGCGAGCGCCGCGCCCTGCAGCTCTCCGGCGGTCAACAGAAGCTGGTGGCCCTGGCGCGCGCGCTCATGCCCGGGCGCCGCCTGCTGCTGCTGGACGAGCCGTTCGAGGGCGTCGCGCCGGTACTGTCGCGACGCTTGTCCGAGGTCATCGGCGGGCTGCGAGAGAGCGGGCTGTGCGTGCTGTTGAGCGAATCCGACGACACCCATTCGGCCGATCTGGTCGACGGCGTTTACCGCATCGAGCGCGGCAGCGTCCGTCCCGGCTGAAGGCCCCACCACACGGGAGATTGTCATGGCCGACTTCGTTTTCGAAACCACCCCGCGCATTCTGTGCGAAACCGGCGGTGCCGACCGGCTCGGCGCCTTGTGCGCGGGGTTGGGCATGCGCCGGGTGATGGTGCTGACCGATAAAGGCTTGGTCGGGGCCGGGCTCATCGACGCGCCGCTGGCCGCGATCCACGCCCAAGGCTTGGAGGCGCTGCTGTACTCGGAGGTGCTTGCCGACCCGCCCGAATCGTCGGTCGATGCCGCCGTGCGGGCCGCTGCCGATTTCGGCGCCGACGGCATGGTCGGCCTCGGCGGCGGCAGTTCGATGGACACTGCCAAGCTCGTCGCCTTGCTGTGCGGTACGCCGCAGGCCCTGCCCGAGGTGTACGGCATCGGACTGGCGCGCGGACCGCGTCTGCCGCTGATCCAGGTGCCGACCACCGCCGGCACCGGCTCGGAAGTCACCCCCATCGCCATCGTCACCACACCCAGCCAGGAGAAGAAAGGCGTCGTCAGCCCGCTGCTCTACCCCGATCTGGCCCTGCTCGATGCACGGCTTACCGTCGGTCTGCCGCCGACGGTTACCGCAATGACCGGGGTGGACGCCATGGTCCATGCGATCGAGGCCTACACCAGCCGGCACAAGAAGAACCCCATCTCCGACGCCCTGGCCATCAAAGCCTTGGGGCTGCTGAGCGCCAACGTGGACCGCGTGCTCGCTGACGGCGGGGACCTGAGCGCGCGGGCGGCGATGCTCCAGGGCTCGCTGCTGGCCGGCATGGCCTTCGCCAACGCGCCGGTGGCCGCGGTGCATGCTTTGGCCTATCCCTTGGGCGGGCATTTCCATGTGCCGCATGGGCTGAGCAACGCACTGGTGCTGCCGCCGGTACTGGCTTTCAATCGCCCGGCCGCGGAAGCGGCTTATGCGGCGCTTGCCGCCGTCGTCCTGCCCGGCCGCGCCACCGGCGCGCCGAGCGCCGACTGCGAGGCGTTCATCAGCTTCATGGTCGATCTGGTGCGGCGCATGCCCTTCGCCCAAACTCTGCGTGAGGTCGGTGTGGCCGAAACCGATCTCGACCGCTTGGCCGAGGATGCGCTCAAGGTTCAGCGCCTGCTGGTCAACAACCCGCGCGAGGTCACCCTGGCCGACGCCCGCGCCCTCTATGCGGAGGTATTTTGATCATGGGGATTCACGCACGCACCGACTTCTCTATCCGCTGTGTGCCGCGGATCATTGCCCGCCGCGGTGGGCTCGAGGACATCGGCGAACTGATGTGCGGGCTGGGCGCCACCCGTGTGCTCATCGTCTGCGATGCCGGTATCGCCGCGACAGGGCTGGCCGATCGCGCCGAAGCCGCACTCTCGCGGGCCGGTCTGCTATCGGAGGTGTTCGACGGGGTGGCCGCCGATCCGCCGGTGGCGGTCATTCAGCGCGCCGCCGAGCACGCCCGCCACTGGGGCGCCGACGGCGTCATCGGCCTGGGCGGTGGCAGCTCGCTGGACACGGCCAAACTAGTCGCCCTGATGATCGGCGGCGACCAGCCGCTGGCCGACATGATCGGCACCGACCGGGCTCGCGGGCAGCGGGTGCCGTTGATCCAGATCCCCACCACCGCCGGCACCGGCTCGGAGGTCACTTGGGTCTCGGTCATCACCGACGAAGCCGGGCGCAAGCAGGCCGTGTTCGCACCCCAACTGCTGCCCGACATCGCCTTGCTCGATGCCGAACTCACCATCGCCCTGCCGCCCCATGTCACCGCGGCCACCGGCTTGGACGCCATGGTCCACGCCATCGAGGCCTACACCAGCGCCACCGGCAAGAACCCGGTCTCCGACGCTTTCGCCGTGCAAGCGCTTACGCTGCTGGGCGCCAACTTACCCGCGGTGCTGGCTGACGGCGGCAATCTGGCAGCCAGGGAGGCCATGCTCCAAGGGGCCACGCTGGCCGGGCTGGCCTTTATCAATGCCTCGGTCGCCGCCATCCACGCGCTGGCTTATCCGCTGGGCGCCCGTTTTCATATCCCGCATGGGCATGCCAATGCCCTGGTGATGACCGCGGTCATGCGATTCAACCTTGAGAGCGCCGCCGGTCTGTACGCTGAACTTGCGCCCGCCGTGTTGCCGCAGCGGACGTTCGCCAGCCCGACCGCCGCGGCCGAGGCCTTCATCGACCACATCGACCGGCTGATCGCCGGCAGCGGGCTGGAGACGCAGCTAAGCCGCTTGGGCGTGCCCCCATCGGCTCTGCCCGAGATGGCTGAGGAGGTGGATACCGGCATCCGCAGGCTGATCCGATGCAACCCGCGCGATATGGACCGGGCGCAGATCGAAGCGATCTATCAGTCGGTGTATTGAGTCTTGGTGCGCCTTGCCGTCAAGGCACCAGCACCACGCTGCCCTGCGTCCTCCCCGACTCCAGCGCCTCATGGGCGGCGGCGACATCTGCGAGTGCAAAGCGCTGGCCGACCGCTGCCCGGATCGCGCCGCGCTCAAGCGCGGCGAACAGGCGCCGGCTCATGGCCTCCAGCCGTGCGCGGTCGGCGGTGTAGGCGAACACCACCGGGGCCGAGACGCTGGCGGATTTCGCCTCCAGCACGCCGTGCGCCAAGGGCGGTATCGGACCGGCCGCATGACCGAAGAGTGCCAGGTGACCGCAGGGGGCCAATGCCGCCAACGAGTCGCTCACCCCCGGCCCGCCGACCCCATCCAGCACCAGATCCGCCCCGTACCCGCCGGTCAGTCCGATGACTTCGGCGGCCAGGTCGCCATCGCCACGGACCAGGACGTGTTCGCAACCGGCTTGCTGCGCCACCGCGCGCTTTTCCCTGGCGCCGACCACGCCGATGACCCGCGCCCCCAGGTCCCGTGCCCAGGCGCAGGCGAGTTGCCCGACACCACCGGCGGCCGCGTGGACGAGCACGGCATCGCCACGCTGCACCGGTCGCAGACGGTGCAGCAGGTACTCGGCCGTGAGCCCCTTGAGAAACACGGCGGCCGCGGCATCCGCTGACAGCCAGTGCGGCCGCCGGACGACCGCCGCGGCAGAGAGGTTGCGTTCCACGCAATAAGCCCCCGGCGGCAACGTGCAATAGACCACCGCATCGCCCACCGCCAAGCCTTGTACCTGTGCGCCCACCGCCGTCACCCGGCCGGCGGCCTCCACCCCGAGCACACCCGGGGCGGTGAACAACGGCCCGGCCGCACGGCGCAGATAGATATCGAGGAAGTTCAGCCCCACCGCCTCGTGCCGCACACGGACCTCGCCGGGCGCCGGCGGCGGCAGCTCGTGTTCCGCCGCCACGAACCCTTCGGTGCCACCATGGGCAGCCAACACCATGGCCCGGGTGCGCGTGGTCGATGCGGCGTCAGGGACAACTGTCGCCGGCGGCCGCTGCGCGGTCTGCGGCCCCTGCGCCAGATACCGCCGCAGCCCCTCGAACCCGGCTTGGTACACACCGCGCGCCACCAGATCCTTGAGTGCGGCCTCGCGGCCCGGCGGGGTGCTGAAGCGGGACGACCATTCCCAGACCGTGCGTTCGCCATCGGTGACACGGTGCAGGCGAACGGTCGCCACATAGCGCAACAGCGGGACGCTGGACTCGAGGATGCAATAGGTGAAACTGCGCTCGGCATCGCTATGCGCGAGCAACTGCTCGCGCAGGCGCCCCCCGTCGGTGAGCGTGAATGCCCGCACGCAGCCCACGCGGTCGTCCGGCCACGCCTGTTCAATGTGGCTGGCCGCGATCGCCGGATGCCAGTCGACATGGCCGTTGAAGCGGCGCAGCACCGCCCACACCCGCTCGATCGGTGCGTCGATGACCGTGGACTGGCGGACCTTGAGCATCAGCCGCCGAATCGTCGCTTCAGTGCATCGAACCCACCCTGGAATACGCCTTGGCCGATACGCTCGGCGAGCGCCGCCTCGCGCTCAAGAGCGCAGTCGAACTCCGCCGTCCATTCGGCGAAGGTGCGGTCGCCGTCGGTCACCGGCGTGAGCTTGAGGGTGGCCACGTAGTTGTCCACCCCCATGGGCGACTCCAGGATGCTGTAAGTGCAAGCGTAGTCGTAGTCGGACAGGCTCAGCAGCCGCTCGCGGATCAGACCGCCGTCCTTGGTGTGGAAATAACGCACCGCCCCCACCCGGTCTGACGGCCAGCCCTGTTCGATGCGGCTGTCTGCGATACCCGGGTGCCAGGCGGGCAGGGCGTTGAAGTCGCGCACCAGCCCCCACACCGTGTCCACCGGCGCATTGATCACGCTGGAGGTGTAGACGCGGATCATCCCGCGTCGTCCTTATCGTCTTTGCCCTTGCTGCGCGGCTTGGCCTTGCCCGAGGGCGTCGGCCCGCCGCCGGACACCAGGTCGTGGGCGAGCTGGTTGACCTCGCGGTGCTCCAGGCCGAGCTCGCTGAGCAGGTTGTCGATCAGCGGCGCCTGGGCACGGTAGCGCAGGGCGCTGTTGACCACCGAGTCTGCCAAACCCTGCCCTCCGCTGGAGCCGCCCTCGCCGTCGCTGCGCCCGCCGAAGCCACCCAGGCCCTCGACGTGGAGGATCTTGATGCCCTCGATCCGCTCCATCGGCCGGACACTCTCGCGCACGATGCCCTCGAGCTTGTCGAGCAGCTTCATGCGCATCGCCGACAAGCGGGCTTCGGCGGTGAGCACGTTCTGCGCCTCGTTCATCTGACGGGTGCCCGTGGCTTCGATCTCGCTGCGGATACGCATCGCCTCGGCACGGATCTTGTCCGCTTCCGCTTCCGCCTCGGCGGCCGTACGCAAGGCCTCGGCGCGGTCTTTGGACGCGGCCTTCTCCGCTTGCGCGGCGGCCTTCAGCCGCAGCGCCTCGCGCTCGGCATCCTGTGCGGCCTGGATCAGCTGCACCGCCTTGCGCCGCTCGGCGATCTCGGTTTCGCGGGCGGAGAAGACCTTCTCCTCCTCGGCCACAGCCCGGGCGCGGGCCTGCTCCGCCGCCGCCTGCGCCTCGGAGGTGCGCAGCGACTGCTCGGCCAGCGCTACCACCCGGGCCTGCTCGGCCATTTCCGTGGCCTTGCGGCGCTCGATCTCCAGCGCCTGGAGGTCCTGCTCCTTGCGGATGCGTTCCTCGTCCAGGGCGCGTTCCATATGGATACGCGAGCGTTCGATCTCTTGCCGCGAGAGCAACTCGGCGCGCTGCGCCTCCTGGTCGCGCAAGGCACGCTCCTGGGCCAATTCGGCCCGCTGGGCGGCGCGGCGGATCTCCAACTCGCGTTCCTGGTCCAGACGCGCCGTCTCGCCGTCGCGATCGATGGTCAGCTGCAGCTTTTCCGATTCCAGGTTCTTGCTGCGGATCTGGATCAACGTCTCCTGCTCGATGTCGTTGCGGATCTTCTTGCGCCGTTCTATCTGCTCGGTGAGGCGGGTGAGACCTTCGGCGTCGAAGGCGTTGGACGGGTTGAAGTACTCCATGGGGGTCTGGTCGAGACCGGTGAGCGAGACGCTCTCGAGTTCGAGGCCGTTCTTTTCCAGGTCCTCGGCAACGGTGCCGCGCACCTGCTTCATGAAGTGTCCGCGTTTCTCGTGCAGCTCTTCCATCGACATTTCGGCGGCGACCGAACGCAGCGCGTCGACGAACTTGCCTTCGATGAGCTCACGCAGCGCTTCCGGCTGCATGGTGCGCTGGCCCAGGGTCTGGGCGGCCATGGCGATGGCCGTCATGGACGACTGCACGCGAACGTAGAACTCCGCGGCCACATCCACCCGCATGCGGTCGCGGGTGATCAGGGCATGCTCGCGGTTGCGCCGGACTTCCAGGCGCAAGGTGTTCATGTTCACTGGGATGACGTCGTGGACGATGGGCAGCACGAAGGCACCGCCGTTCATGACGACCTTCTGGCCCCCCATGCCGGTGCGCACGAATGCCCGTTCGCTGGATGATCGCAGGTAGAGCCAGTTGATCAGCCATACCCCAAGGGCCACCACGATGGCGACCACGATCAGGGCGAGGATAAAAGCCCCGAAGCTTGCACCACTCATCAGTCGCTCTCCTTATTCTGGGTTGGATTGGGAACGGCGCCGCGGCGGGCAGCGGCGGTTCTGTCGTTGGACTGGGCGCTTGGCGATCGCCCGGTGTTCGTGCTGGCCACTGGGCAGAGCGGGTGCCGGTCTCCCGCCCTTCGGGCCGGGTGGGTCCGGGTCCGACGCGCTGTGAATACCTCCCTGTACGCTCGACGGCCGCTTCCCTGCGGCCGACGGTCGGACCCGGACCCACCCGACCCGAAGGGCTCGCTTTGGTGGCTCGTCGATGATGGGTGCTGACTGTCGGCGGTGCACAGGGTGGCGTTGACGAAGCGGCTCGTTACCAGCTCGGGTTTCCGCGGGTTGCACTGGGTCCACGCGTGCGCGGGGACGACGGTGGAGGGGGCGATGGGTGCGACGCTGGGTGAGGGCGGTGTCATCGAGGCAGGCGGTTCGCATGCTCGCCGCCGGCCTTGGTTTCTTCCGATCCTCTGGGTACCGGCCGACGCTATGACCGTGTGGTCAGTGGATGAACGCCCTGGTCCACCATGGTGAGCGAAAAGGACCGTAAGCCCTGCCTCAGGCACCCGGATACACGAGCCGGCCACCCGACCTCGATAGGGCCGGTTGGGGATGGGTGTGAGGGACCGTCGGCCGCAGGGAAGCGGCCGTCGAGCGTACAGGGACGTATTCACAGCGCGTCCCTCACACCCATCCCCAATCGGCCCGGCCTCCGAACCCCAGCCCCAGGCACCCCGCCGCGCCACCGCAGGTCAGCCGACCCCCAAAGAGCCATGAAAGGCTGACGCACCCTAGCCACGCGTGACCCCCTTGAACATGCGCGTCTGCTCCGTCAGCGCCACCTCGGTCGGCAGGCGTTCCATGCTGGAGGCGCCATAGAACCCATGACAGCCCGGGCAACGGGCCAGGACGTAACGCGCATCGTCCGGCATCGAAATCGGCCCGCCGTGGCACAGCACGATCACATCGTCGCGGACCGAACGCGCCGCCTCGGTCCATTCGTTGATCGACTCCGCACAGTCATCCAACGTGCGCGCCGTCTCCGCGCCGATGCTCCCACCGGTGGTCAATCCCATATGGCAGACAATCAGATCCGCACCCGCCCGGGTCATGTCGCGGGCGTCATCGGCGCAGAACACATAAGGCGTCGTCAGCAGATCGTGGGCATGGGCGCGGGCGATCATGTCGACCTCAAGGCCATACCCCATCCCCGTCTCCTCCAGGTTCTGGCGGAAGGTCCCGTCGATCAGCCCCACCGTCGGGAAATTCTGCACCCCCGAGAAACCCAGCTCCGTCAGCGTGCGCAACAGCTGATCGGTGATCATGAACGGGTCCGTCCCGTTCACCCCCGCCAACACCGGGGTATGCTGCACCACCGGCAACACCTCGCGCGCCATCTCCAGCACGATCTCGTTGGCGTTGCCGTAGGCCAGGAGACCGGCCAGCGATCCGCGGCCGGCCATGCGGTAGCGGCCCGAGTTGTAGATCACGATCAGGTCGATCCCGCCGGCCTCCTCGCACTTGGCCGACAGGCCCGTGCCGGCACCGCCGCCGATGATCGGCTGGCCGGCGGCGATCATCTTGCGGAAGCGATCGAGAATCTGTGCGCGTGCAATACGGGGCATCGTCCGCTCTCCTTCAATCACCCACGCGCCGCACCGGCGCTCTGGGCGGTCAGTTCGAGAAAGTGATCCACCAACGCCTGGGCGAAGTCCGGATCGTTCACATGCAGGGGCAGGCGTACCAGGCGGCGCCGCGGGCCGGGTTTGAAGCCGCGTTCGATGGCGGTGAACAAGGCCTTGTCCGCCTCCGGGTCGTGGAAGGCCTGGCCCGGAGCATCGAGCATCGAGACGCCACCTTCCGGGATCAGAAACCGTACCGGGCCTTCCATACGGTTGAGCTTCTCGGCCAGCCACTCGCCCATGCGCCGGTTCTCCTCCGGCAGGGTGCGCATCAAGGTGACCTGCGGGTTGTGCTCGTACAGGTTGCGGCCGCGATAACGCTCGGGCACGGTCGCCAAGGCACCGAAGTTCACCATGTCCAGGGCACCGACCGAGCCCACATAAGGCAGGCGGCTGCGGATGACGGCATCCAACCGCGTCTCGCCGGCGCTGAACACACCGCCCATGAGCAAGTCGGCGATCTCGGTCGTCGTGGCGTCGATCACGCCTTCCAGCAGGCCTGAATCGACCAGTTTCTCCATCGACTGCCCGCCGGTGCCGGTGGCGTGGAAGACCAGGCAGTCGTAACGCGCATCCAGCAGCCGGGTGACCGCCTGGACGCAGGGCGTGGTCACCCCGAACATGGTCAGGCCGATGGCCGGTTTGGATTCGATCCGGATACGCCCGGCATTGGCGATCATCCCCGCCAGGGCGTGGGCGGCATTGCCCAGCACCCGGGCCGAGATGCGGTTGATCCCGGCGACATCGGTAACCGAATACATCATGCAGATGTCCGACGGGCCGACGTAGTCGCGCGTGTTGCCCGAGGCCACCGTCGAGACCATCACCTTGGGTACGCCAATGGGCAGGGCGCGCATGGCCGGGGTGGCCAGGGCCGTACCGCCGGACCCGCCGGCAGAAATCAGCCCACCCAGGTCGCGGCGGGTGGTGACGAAACGGGCAAAGGCCTGGGCCATCGCGGCCACGGAGGCGCCGCGATCGTTGGAGAACACCGCCGCCGCCCCACCGGGGTGACAGCGGGCGACTTCGGCCGGGCTGACCTGGGCCGAGGACGGACGGCCGGAGGTGGACAGGTCCACCGTCACCGTGCGGACACCCAGCCGATCCAGGCAGGTCTTGAGGTACAGCAAGTCGCGGCCCTTGGTATCGAAGGTGCCGGCGATATAGGCCGCGCTGCCGGCGGTAAAGGCCACCGGCAACTCGAACACTGGCGCCGGTTCGCGCGGCGGTGAGGCGGACCCGGCCGGCACGTCGGGTGCGGGCATCGCGGCGGCCTGCTGGCGCCAGCGCGTCGGGGTCTGCCCCGGCGGCAGGCGGGTGTCGACCACCGGTGGCGCTTCGTCGGCCGGGTCCGCCCGGCGTACGCGAAACACCCGTGGCGCCGCGCCCGTCTCCTCCACCGGTACGGTGGTCTCCTCCTCCTCGCCGGTGTCGCGACGCATGCCGAGCAGACGCTGCTGCAACTGCGTGTCCGCCGCCAGTTCACCACTGGGCAGGGTGCGGACGATGCGGCCGTTGACCATCACGGCCACGGTATCGGCCACATTGGTGGCCACGCCCAGGTTCTGCTCCACCAGCAACACGGCCAGATCCGGATCCTGGGCAAGCTGGTGCAGCAGCTCGACGACTTGATCGACGATCACCGGAGCGAGCCCTTCGGTCGGCTCGTCCATCACCAGCAGACGCGGGTTGGCCAACAGCGCGCGGCCGATGGCCAGCATCTGCTGCTCGCCGCCGGAGAGCTGCGCGCCGCCATTGCCCTTGCGCTCGGCCAGGCGCGGGAAGGTGTCGTAGATGCGCTCGACCGTCCAGGCGCCCTTGCGCCCGGTGCGCGCGGCCAGACGCAGGTGTTCGTCGACCGACAGCGAGGGGAAGATCCGCCGCCCCTGCGGCACGTAACCCACCCCGGCGTGGACGATGCGGTCGGCGGTCAGCCCCAGGATGTCGCGCCCGGCCAGCCGCACCCGGCCGGCGCGCGCCGGCACCAGGCCGGTGATGGTGTTGCACAAGGTGGTCTTGCCCATGCCGTTGCGCCCGACCACCGCCAGCACGCCATGATCGACCGTCAGGCTGACCTGCTGCAGGACATGGGCCTGGCCGTAGTACACGTCCAGCTCGTGCACCTCGAGAACGGCGTTGTGCTCAGCCATGGCCGTGTCCCATATAGATCGCCTGCACCTGCGGGTCGGACTCGATGGCCTCGGGCGTGCCGTGCTTGAGAACCTGGCCGTTGTGCATGATGGTCACCTGGTCGACCACCGACAGGGCGATCGACAGATCGTGCTCGATCAACACATAACCCATGTGCGCCGGCAGGTTGCGCAGCAAGGCGACCAGCTCACGGCGCTCGGCCGGCGAGAGCCCGGCGGCCGGCTCGTCGAAGAGGATCAGCCGCGGAGCGCCGGCCAGCGCCATGCCGATCTCCAACTGGCGCTGCTGTCCGTGGGCCAGATCGGCCACCCGTACCGCGGCGATGTGGTCCACCCGTGCCTGCTCGGCCAGGCGTTTGGCCGCCGCCAGGGCCAGGTCGTCGCGGCCGGCGCGGCGAAAGCTGAAGCGGTGCTCGCTGACCCCGCGCACCGCCAGGTACAGGTTATCGAGCACGCTGAGATCGCGAAACAGCAGCGACTGCTGATAGGTCCGCCGCAGCCCGCGGCGGATGCGCGCGTGCGGCGGCAGCTCGGTAATGTCTTCGCCGAAGAAGACGACCCGCCCGGCGCTGGGCGGGAAGTCACCGGTAATGACGTTGAACAGCGTCGTCTTGCCTGCGCCGTTGGCCCCCAGCACGGCGCGACGCTCGCCGGGAGCCACGGTAAAGCTGACATCGGCCAGCGCCACCAGCGCGCCGAAGGCGCGGGTGATTCCGCTCAGCGCCAGGGCGGGCGCATCGCCCACCCGGTGCTGTTCGGCCGCTGGCGCGCTCATACTCAGCGGCACTCGGGGTTGTCGCGCGAGCCCAGACCCATGGCCTCGAACTCCTCCTTGGACATGCCCATGCGCTGGTCGACGTTCTCGATCACCTTGACCACGTTGTTGTAGAGCTTTCCGTCCTCGCCCAGGGCCACTTCGGTGAGGAACATGTTGGCCACCGCGTTGCGGTTCTCATCCAGCTTGACCGGGCCGGTGGGGGTTTCCAGGGTCATGGTCGAGAGCGTCTCGCGGTACTTGGCGTGCCCGTCGGAGAGGTCACCGTTCACCGCATCGAGTGCCTCCAGCGCGGCCTTGGTATTGACGTAGTAGGCGTGGGCGAACAGCGAGGGCGAGGGGAATCCATCCGGGAAGGCCTCCTGGTAGGCGCTCTTGAAAGCGTTCCAGTCGTCGTTGTCCCAGTTATCCGCAATGGGGCCGGCCGCCGGGGTGCCGACGATGTCCTCACGCACCTTGCCTTCGACACCCAGGACGGTCTGGTCCACGGTGATCGAGCCGCCGATCAGCGGTTTGAAATTGCCCGCCTGCTCGAACTGGGTGAGGAAGTTCACCGCATCGGCCCCGCCCAGGGCGACGTACACCGCGTCGATATCGTCGGGGATCTTGGCGATGATGGTCGAGTAGTCCTTGTTGCCGATCGGCACCCAGTGCTTGTCGACGACTTTGCCGCCGGCGCCGCAGAACTCGATCATGAAGCCCTGTACCTGCGAGTACGGAAAGGAATAGTCCTCGGCGACGGTGACCACACGCTGGTAGCCCTTCTCCTCGGCCACGTAGGTCCCCAGGCCGGCCTGCCACTGCGCCCCGTCGGTGGAGAAGCGGAAGAAGTTCTCCGCCGGTTCGTCCAAGGTGGTGGCCTGGGCGGCCGATGAGCCGTTGAGGAAGGTGACCCCCGGCTGGCTCTTGGCGTAGTCCTTGACCGCAATACCCTCGGAGCCTGACAACGGCCCGATGAGAATCTCAACGCCGTCCTGCTCGACCAGCTTGCGCGCGGCGTTCACGGCACTGTCGGGCGAGGCGTCGGATGAGCCGGTGACCAGTTCGATCTTGCGCCCGCCGGCCATGTAATCGTGCTGCTGAAGGGCCAGCTCGACACCGCGGATGCCATCCTGGCCGAGCACGGTGAAGGCGCCCTCCAAGGTTGCCAGGGCGCCCATCTTGACCGGGCCGTCCTGCGCCAGCGCGCTGGCCGAGAACGCAAGCCCCAGGCTGACCGCCAAGGCCGTGCGCCGAATGCTCTGCTTGCTCATCGATGGTTCTCCTCTCTTCGGGTGGGCGGCGTCGCAATGCGCCGCTTGTCTTACGAACCGCCCGCGCGGTGGCGCGGCGCCCGCAACGTGTCTTTCACAGCCTTCCACAGACCCAGCAGGCCATCGGGCGAGAACAGCACGATGGCCAGGAACACCCCGCCGATGACCAGGTTGAAGCGCTCGCGGTCGACCAGGTCGACGGCAAAGTTCTCCAGCAGCACGAATACCACCGCGCCGATGAACGGGCCGATGGGGTGACGCATGCCGCCGAGCACGGCGATGATGAGGATGTTGATCAGCGGCCCGACGGCGACCGTCCCCGGCGAGATCCGCCCGTTGAACCACACCAGCAGGATGCCGCCGACGGCCGCCAGGAAACCGGCGAAGGCATGTGCGGCCACCCGGTGGGCGGTGACGTTGAAGCCCAGGGCGCGCATGCGCCGGGCGTTGTCGCGAATGCCCTGCAAGGCCATGCCGAAGGGTGCGCGGGTGATGTACATCACCAGGGCGTAGCACACCGCAGCCACGCTGGCGGTGAGGTAGAAGTAGGGCACCGGGGCACGCCAATCGATACCGGCGACCACCGGCGGCAACACCCGAGAGAACCCGTTGAAGCCGTTGAACAGGTCGTAGTTCTGTTGGGTGAGGTAGAAGAAGGCCACCCCGATGGCCAGGGTGATCATGATCGTGTAGATGCCCTCGGTGCGTACCGAAATCCAACCGATCAGCGCCGCGGCGGTGGTCGCGATGGCGATCGCCAAAAGGGCCGCCGCCCACCATGGGGCCCCCAGGCTGATCGCATCGACACCGCTGGTGCCGAAGATGGCCATCATGTAGGCCGCAAGGCCCGCGACGGTCATCTGCGAGAGCGACACCATGCCGCCGTAGCCGGCGAGAAACGCCAGGGACAGCGCGATCAGCCCCAGGGCCAGGCTCTGGCCGCCGATCTGGAAGGTGAAAAAAGGCGTGGCCACCCACGGGTAGATCAGCACCGCCACCAACAGCACTGTGTGTGCCCGCCAGGCCGGCGGCTCGCGCCAGCGGCGCGCAGGCGTGCCCGCTGTGGTGGTAGCGGTCGGTGACAAGCGGGTCTGGGCGCGGCGCAAAACCGAACTCATTGCGTCTTCCCCATGATGCCCTGGGGCCGCACGGCCAGTACCGCGACCATGATGACGAAGGTGTACACGACACCGTAGGTGGGCGAATACGCCAGTCCGAACTGCTCGGCCATGCCGATGAACAAGGCGCCGATCGCCGCCCCCGTGACACTGCCCATGCCGCCGACGATGACCACCACCAGCGAGGCGAGCAGGTAGCGCACGTCCTCGCCCGGGGCGATGGACAGCGCTGTGCCGCCGACCACCCCGGCAAAGCCGGCCAGCCCCGCCCCCAGGGCGAAGGTCAGGGCGAACACCCGCTGGACGTTCACCCCGGTGGCCCCGAGCATATGGCGGTCGTCCACCCCGGCGCGGATCATCATCCCCACCCGCGTGCGGTTGAGGAACAGCCACAGGGCGACGCCGATGACAATGGCCACACCCAGCAACACCAGCCGGTAGGTCGGATAGAAGCGGATGATCGGCAGTGGGATGCCGCCCGAGAGCCAGTCCGGCGGGCTGAACTGGTAGGTACCGCCGCCCCAGATCCACAGCATGAGGTCGGCCAGCACGATGGACAGGCCGATGGTGACCAGGGTCTGGCGCAGATCCTGGCCTTCCATGCGGCGGAAAATCAGCGTCTGCAGGATCAACCCGACCACCGCCATCGACAAAAAGCCCACCAGGACGGCCAGAAACCACGAACCGCTGGCCTTTTGTGCGGAGTAGCCCACGTAGGCGCCCAGCAGGTACAACGAGCCGTGCGCCAGGTTGACGTTGCGCATCAGCCCGAACACCAGCGTGAAACCACTGGCGACCAGAAAGTACAGCGCCGCCAGCGTCAGGCCGTTGAGGAAGGTGAGCAGGAACAGCCGCATCAGCTCGCCCAGCGCAGACTGCCGGCCTGGGCGGACATCTCCGGCGTGCGGTGGAAGCGCCCGTCCTTCATCACCGCCAGCAGGCGCTTCTTGTCCTGGAGGATGCGGATGTTGGCCAGAGGGTCGCCGTCGACGAGGATGAGGTCGGCCAGGTAGCCCTCTTTCAACTGCCCCAGTTCGCTGCCACGGCCCATGATCTGGCCGCCGTACTTGGTGGCCGAGAGGATGGCTTCCATGGGCGACATGCCGATCATGTCGACGAAGTACTCGAGATCCTTGGCGTTGGTGCCGTGCGGGGTCCAGGCGAAGCCGTAGTCGCCGCCGGGTAGCACGCGGATGCCGCGCTTGTGCATCTTGCGCATGGCCTCGACGGCGATGTCCAGCTCGCGGGCGTAGAGGCGGGCGAGCTTGGAGTCCGGCGCGATGCCGTAGGCACCGGCATCGCGCGAGGTCTTGACCAGCCAGGCGAGGCCTGGGGCGACGAAGAATTTGTCCTTGCGCGCTTCGAGCATGTCCATCGCTTCCTCGTCGGCGAAGGAGGCGTGATAGATGATCTCGATGCCGTGGCGGACGCACATCTTGACCGACTCGGCCGAGCGGGCGTGGGCGCAGACGCGCTTGCCGCGGCGTTTGGCTTCGGCGACGCAGACGGCGATCTCTTCGTCGGACATGGGGGTTTCTTCGGCTTTGACCGGGGTGATCTCCTCGCCCGAGAGGTTGAGCTTGAGCAGGTCGACGCCGTATTTGATGAACAGGCGGACGGTTTTGCGCATTTCTTCGGGGCCGCAGACGACGGCGCCGAAGGACAGTTCGGGGATGTCGATGTGCGGGGGCGAGGTGTCGCCTAGGCCACCGGTGGTGGCGATTTCCTGGCCGTTGGCCAGATACCGGGGGCCGGGGATGAGGCCGCTGTCGATGGCGTTGCGGATGACGACATCGAGCCGGGGTTTGGCGGCCGCGGCGCCGACGGCGGAGGTGATGCCCATGTCGATGTAGATTTTGGCGACGGCGGCGGCGTGAAGGGTGTGTTCTTCCGGCGGCATGCGCTGGATGGCTTCGAGCGAGGGTTGGTCGTTCCAGCTCAGGTGGGTGTGGGCGTCACACAGGCCGGGCATGAGGGTGCAGCCGGCGCCGTCGATGACAGTGTGCCCGGCGGCGGGGATGGCGCGGGTGCCGCGGGCGACGGTTTTGATGCGATTGCCTTGGATGAGGACCTCGCCGGTGAACGGCTGGTCGCCGGATCCGTCGAGGATTCGTACATTGGTGAACAGCACGTCGGCCATGCCGTCGTCCTCCTGGTGGTCGTGTCCGTGGCGGCGGTGCGTTGCCGGCGCCATCGTGGTAGCCATCCGCCTCAACCGGGCCTTGTAGGCTTCGATCCCGCCCAACGGGCCGGGTGGATTCGGGTCAGACTCGCGGAGAGTAGGCCGGGACTGTACTGTTGACGTAGGCTGAGGTTTGTTTT
>CBFGWV010000090.1:0-15680 GCA_965652545.1 uncultured Candidatus Competibacteraceae bacterium
GGCGGTTTCCAGACGCCCTCACCTGGTGTCGGGCCACTGCGAACGCGGGTTTCGGTGCCGGTGAATACTGCGCCACCTGCGTTTTGCACAAACCACACGCGCGCGACCACCGGTTGCACACCCACCTATTGGAGAAACTGGCGGGGATTCGTAGCATCTTGCATATAAATGTTATGTTATAACATCTTAAAAATAGAAGGACACTTCCATGAGCCTTGTACCCGTCACCATCCTCACCGGCTTCCTTGGCAGCGGCAAAACCACGCTGCTCAACCGCATATTGAAGGAGCACCACGGGCACCGGATCGCGGTGATCGAAAACGAGTTCGGTGAAGCCGGCATCGACAACGAGCTCCTCGTGCAGGACGAGGGCGAGCAGATCGTCGAGATGAACAACGGCTGCATCTGCTGCACCGTGCGCGGCGACCTGGTCCGCATTCTCGGTGAACTGCACGCCAAGAAGCAGGCCGGCACCCTCAGCTTCGATCGTGTGATCATCGAAACCACCGGGCTTGCGGACCCCGCGCCTGTGGCGCAGACCTTCTTCGTCGAACAAGACGTCGTCCGCCAATACCTGCTGGACGCTGTGGTGACGATGGTCGATGCCAAGCACGCGCCGCAGCAGCTCAACGAACACCACGAGGCGCAGGAGCAGGTGGCCTTCGCCGATCGCATCTTGATCACCAAGACCGATGTCGCTAAGCCCGAGGAGGTCACGGCACTGCGCAAACGCCTGGTTCAAATGAACCCCCGCGCCAAGATCGGCGAGGCGCACCATGGGCAAGCGTCGATCGACGATGTTCTGGACATCCGCGGCTTCAAACTCGATGCCATCCTCGAAATCGAGCCTGACTTCCTGACCGATGTCGAGCATGAACACGACGATGACGTCACCTCGTTCGTGTTTCGCGAGACAAGGCCTCTCGACCTGGATCGGATCGAGGGCTTCATCAGTGCCATCGTCCAGGTCTACGGGCCTCAGTTGATGCGCTACAAGGGCGTTCTCCAAATTCAGGACGTTGACCGACGTGTTGTCTTCCAGGGGGTCCACATGCTCATGGGCAGTGATCTCGGCGAACTGTGGAAGCCTGATGAATCGCGCGAGAGCAAGCTGGTCTTTATTGGACGAGACTTGCCCAAGGACATCTTGATCAAAGGCCTGACAGAGTGCGTCGCCGGAGCCACCCCGGCGCCCGCCAGCCGCAGGAAGGCGTGATATGCCCAGATTGAGCATCGAGGATGCGTGCGAAGCCGAGGCGGCCATCGAGTACGCGCTGGCCGCCCTGCCCCAGGATGCACCACAGCGGGCCGACTGGGAGCGGGTTCATCACCGCCTGCGCCGGCGCCTGGATATCGCGCAGTCGGAAAATCCTCGGCGAGACCGAAACCACGGAAGCCGGGGCCAGCCCAAAGACCCACGCTGTGCAGCACGAAATACGCCTTCGCAGTGATTTAGCGTGCGTCGTCGATGGCATCCACCGCGATGTCGAAGTGCAGCACGTCCTCACGCGTGCCGAGCTTGGTGTACAAGGCGATGGCCGGCTCGTCCTCGACGTTGGTGTCGGCCTGGACATAGATCACATACGCCCCGCGAACCGCCGCTATTTTCTTGAGCGCTTCAATCAGCGCCGTGGCGATGCCCTCGCGCCGATGCGCCGCGGACACGGCCAGGTCGTAGATGTAGATCTCGCTGCGCTCTTGCTCGAACTTCTTCAACTCGTAGGCGGCGAGGCCGCCGACGACGGTGCCGTTCTTTGTCGCCGCGAGGGCGATGAAGGTGTCGCTCGCCATGAGTCGTTGCAAGTAGCCGGGGCTGGGGCGCTTCCCGGTGTAGGTGTCCAGGTCGTTGAAGGCCTCGCCGAAGGTCTGCATGAGACCTTCCATCAAGGCGGTGTCATCGGGCGTGAGGTGGTGAATGGCTAGCGACACGTCGTGCTCCTGAGCGGTTTGGCGCCGGAGTCAGACTATCGCCAGTTTCCATGGTTCGGTGTCAATCCGCCATTAGCTGGGCAAATACTCCGGCCCCCAGCTCTCCCCCACCGCACCGCTGGACAGCAGGTCATCGATGCGCGCATCGCCGAAACCCAGTGCCCGCAGCACCTCACGGGTGGAGGCGCCGAACTTCTCGGCCGGCACCGGCCCGTAGATCTTCCCGCGCACGGGACGCACGGCGAACGGGTCGAGCTGGGTGATGGCATGACCGCTGGGGTGGTCATCGAACACTGAGAAGCTGTAACTGCCACGGTCCGTGCCGGGCGTGCCGTCCGCGGGGCGGGCGTACTGTGCGCGCAGGGCTTCGATGTTCTCGCACACGGCGGCGCCGATATTGGCGGCGGTCAGCCGCTCTACCCATTCCTGGGCGCGGGCGCCGAGGAAGGCGTTGGCGAGAAAGGCGGCGCGCTGGTCCTTGGGCAGGCTCGAGAAGCCGGCCAAGCCTTCGACGGTATCGAACTTCGGCACGTCGCGTTCGTAGGCGCTGACCAGCAGCCAGGTATCGGCGGCGTAGTAGAACCGCGTCAGTTCGTCGTAACCGCTGACCTCGCGGCCGGCGGGCTCGTCGAAGAGGCCGCGGCGGGCGTGGTCGTAACAGTAGGTGATCTGGGCCAGCCCGCTGAGGGCGGCCAGCGATGTCACCGGGCGGCTGGTGCGGCCGGTCTTGAGCTTCTGGTACAGCGCGGTGGCCACACCCAGGCTACCGGCGAAGCCGCACATCACATCGATGGTGCCCACGTGGGCGTGTTCCTCGGGGGTGTCCATGGAGCCACCGAAGCGCAGCATGATGCCGGTGGTGGCCTGCACCAGGTCGTCGTAGCCGAGGTAATTGCTGCGCGGGCCGGGGCGCGGACCGCTGAAGCAATCCAGACGGCAGAAGACGACATCGGGGTTCAGCGCCTTGAGCGTGTCGGCATCCAGCCCCAAGGGCTTGAGCTGACGGCTTGGGGCATTGATGACGATGACATCGACGCTCTTGACCAACGCCTCGAGCACCTGGCGCCCCTCGGGGTGACGGATGTCACCGAGGATGGAGCGCTTGCCGCGGTTGGACGTCATGCCAAAGATGACAGTGTTCCAACTGTCGTATTGCGGCGTGACCGGGTCGAGCTTGATTACCTCGGCACCGAACCGGGCCAGCAACCCGGCCGAATGCGGGCCGGCGATGACGTTGCACAAGTCCAGCACGCGCACCCCATCGAGCCAGCCGTCGCGGGCATTGCGCGCCCGCACCCGCGGCAGTTTGGTTTCCACGGCACTGAGGGTACGTAGCGCGTCGGCGACATCCACATCGCGCCGCGGCGTCGGCTCGAGCATCAGCTCGGCGGTGTCTTCCATCCACACCATCGGACCGGGTTGGACCATGGTGCCGTAGACCGGGTCGTCGACCTCGATCATCAGCCCGGCGGTGTCGGCGTGGTCGTCGTGGATCCATTCCTGCAACAGCCGCTGCGGCGCGCCGGGGAACCGCCCCTTGCCGAAGATGCGTTCCCACTCTTTGGCGGTGCGGGTGAGAAAGACCGCCTTCATGCGCTCGGCGATGAAATCCGCCCAGTGCTTGGGCAACGGGTACACCCCCAGCGAGGCGTCCGACGGCCATTGGGCGCTGGGTTGATAGGTGTCCTCGACCTCCACCAGGCCGGCGGCGACGATCTCCTCGTACAGGCCCAGGGTTTGCAGACAGCGCTTGGCGTGGTGTTTGTGCGAGGGACACACGACATAAAACATGCGCCCATCCTTGCATTTGTAGCTGCGGTAGAACGGGTCCAGCAATTCCTGCAACTCGTCGTAACCCATGTTCATCGGCAGGCCTTCGATGCGCCGCCGTTCGATCTCCTTCTCGCGCTGGGTCTTGTAGCGCTCGGGCAGGTTGTCGATCTTGATCGAGTTGTAGCTGAGCCCTTCCATGACCGCCGCAGCCAGGGGCACCTCGACCTGATCGCCCAGGCCGGTGCGCTCGCGCGCCTGCAAGGCCAGGACGACGGCGGTGGCGGCCAGGGTCGCGCCATAGGCGGAGGCCAGCGGCAGCGGCGAAAAGCTGGGGTTGATGCCCATCAACACCCGGTTGAGCCCCATGTCGGTATACACGCCGGAGGTGGCGGCCACCACCGACTCGAACGCCCGCCACTGGCAGCGCAAGGTGTCGTTGGCGGCAAAGCCGGGGATGGACAAGGTGATGAGCTCGGGGCGCTCGTTGCGCAGTTGGGCGAACGCCAGGCCCAGACGGGCCATTACGCCGGGGCGGAAGTTCTCGATGACGATGTCGGTTTCATCGATGAGCGCACGCGCCTGATCCAGGCCCGCGGCGGTCTTCAGGTCGATACGCACACACAGCTTGTTGCGGTTGAGCGTGGCGTTGGCCGGGCTGTCCCACAAGGGCCCGTCCGGCGGGTCGATATGGACGACGGTGGCGCCCAGATCGCCGAGGATCATCGCCACGGCCGGGCCGGCGATGTATTGCCCGAAATCCACCACTTTCACGCCGGCCAGTGGCAACTGATTGCGTTGCGATGACATGAGTCGTCTCCAAATGCGCGGGCGCTTACTGCCCGGCCAGAATCCAGCCGGCGGCCTTTTCGGCGATCATCAGCGTGGGGCTGTTGGTGTTTCCGCTGGTGATCGTGGGCATGACACCGGCATCCACCACACGCAGGCCGGCGACACCGCGCACGCGCAGGTGGCTGTCGACCACCGCCTGGGGGTCGTCGACGCGGCCCATGCGCGTGGTACCCACGGGGTGAAAGATGGTCGTGGCGATGTCGCCGGCCAGCCGGGCAAGGTCCTCGTCACTCTCGTACTGCGGGCCGGGCTTCCACTCCACCGGCTGGTAGGGTGCCAATGCGGGCTGGCTGGCGATGCGCCGGGTGACCCGCAGGCTGTCGGCAGCCACTTTGCGGTCGGCCTCGGTGCTGAGGTAGTTGGGGGCGATGGCCGGGGCGTCATCGGGGCGCGGGCTGCGGATGCGCACGCTGCCGCGGCTGGTGGGGTTGAGGTTGCACACGCTGGCGGTAAAGGCCGGGAAGACGTGCAGCGGCTCGCCGAAGGCATCCAGGCTCAGCGGCTGCACGTGATACTCAAGGTTGGGGTGGGGCTGGTCGGGGCTGGAGCGGGTAAACGCGCCAAGCTGCGAGGGCGCCATGCTCATCGGGCCGGTGCGGCGCAGGGCGTACTCCAGGCCGATGCGCAGCTTGCCTAGCACGGTGCTGGCCAGGGCGTTGAGGGTGGGCACCCCTTGTACCTTGAACACGGCGCGGATCTGCAAGTGGTCCTGCAGGTTTTCCCCCACGCCCGGCAGGTCATGGACCACCGGCACTTCGTGGGTACGCAGCAAGGCGGCCGGGCCAATGCCCGAGCGCTGCAGGATCTGCGGCGAGCTCACCGCCCCGGCACTGAGAATGACCTCGCGCGCCGCCGTGACGGACAAGCGCTCGCGCCCACGACGCACCTGGGCACCGATACAACGCGGACGGCCGTCGTCGGCACCGGTGTCGAAGCGCAGGTGTTCCACACAGGCGTCGGTCCATACCGACAGGTTCCGGCGCTGACGAACCGGCCGCAGGAAGGCCTTGGCCGTGTTCCAACGCCAGCCGTTGCGCTGGTTGACCTCGAAGTAGTCGACGCCTTCGTTGTCGCCGCTGTTGAAGTCGTCGGTGCGCGGGATGCCGGCCTGCACCGCGGCCTCGGCGAAGGCATCGAGGATTTTCCAGTTCAGGCGCTGCTTCTCGATACGCCACTCGCCGCCGTGGCCGTGATGCACCTTGAATGGCAAGCCATTGCGCCCGGCCGGGGCGGCGCCGCCGTCGAGTCGATAGTGATTTTCGTGGGCCATGAAGTCGGGCACGACCGCGTCCCAGCACCATGCGTCATCGCCGGTGACCTCGGCCCACTGGTCGTAGTCACGCGCCTGCCCGCGCATGTAGATCATGCCGTTGATGGACGAGCAGCCGCCCAGGGTGCGGCCGCGCGGATAGCGCAGGGTGCGGCCGTTGAGCCCGGCATCGGGCTCGGTCTGGAACAGCCAGTCGGTGCGTGGGTTGCCAATGCAATAGAGATAGCCCACCGGGATGTGGATCCACGGGTAAGTGTCCCGTGGGCCGGCTTCCAGCAGCAGCACCCGCACACTGGGGTCGGCGCTGAGGCGGTTGGCCAGCAGGCAACCGGCGGTGCCGGCGCCCACGATGACGAAATCGAAGGCGGTGTCGTTCATGGGCTGTTTCGTCGGATGGACCGGTGCCTATCTAACCGTGTTGTTCCACGCCATTCCAATGACAATTCGCACCGAGTGATATAAATACTGCAAATATGAAACCGCTCACCGATGTGCGCACGCTCCAGGCGTTTGCCGTGGTCGCGCGTGAGGGCAATGTCTCGCGCGCCGCCAACCGGCTCAATCTCACGCAGCCGGCGGTAAGCCTTCAGCTCAAGCGCCTGGCCGACGACACGGGGCTGACCCTGTTCACGCGCACGCCGCACGGGCTGGCGCTGACCCGCGAGGGCGCCGCCCTGGCCGCGAAGGCCGAGCAGGTGCTCGGCGCCCTGGTGGATTTTCGCCAAACCGCCCGCCACCTCACCGGACGGGTGCAGGGTCGGCTGCGGGTGGGGACCATCATCGACCCGGAGTTCACCCGCCTGGGGGCTTTTCTCAGCAACCTGCTGGAGGCTGCGCCGGGCATCGAAACCGAGCTGTTCCACGGCATCAGCGGCGATGTACCCGAGCGCATCGTCAAAGGCGCCCTGGATGTCGGCTACTTCCTGGGCGACCCGAACCCGAGCGCCGCCGACCAGGCACAGGGCAGTGAAATATTCGCCTGCCGTGAGCTGACCCGGTTTACCTACTGCGTGGTGGCCCCCGCCGGGTGGGTGGCACGGGTCCGGGGGCGAGATTGGGCCGATCTGGCCGCCCTGCCCTGGATCGGCACGCCCCCGGCGTCGGTCCACAATCGGCTGCTCACGCCGTTGTTCTCGGCGCTCGGTGTACGGCAAAACCGGGTGGCGATGGTGGATCAGGAGGCCTCGATGCTGGCAATGGTGCGCTCAGGCGTCGGCCTGAGCCTGTGCCGCGAGTCCATCGCACTGCACGAACAACAGACCCAGGGCCTGGCCATCGCCGACCGAGCCCGGCTGGACTGCGCGCTCAATTTCATCTGCCTCGCCACCCAAAGAGCCGCGCCGAATATCGACACGGCCTTCGAGGTGATGGATCGAGTGTGGCTATGAGCGGTGGACGGCGCACCCATACCAAAGGTTTGGTGTAACGGATCTTCCGCGGCATTCCCTGTCACACCTCGCATAATGCTCTGCACGTCTCACTACAGGGAGAAGACCATGAGCTATATCGACGGCTTCGTGATGGCGGTGCCGACCGCGAAAAAACAGGCGTTCATCGATCACGCGCGCCTGGCCGACAGTGTGTTCCTGGAGCTTGGCGCGACGCGGATCCTGGAGTGCTGGGGTGACGATGTACCGGATGGGACGGTGACCGACTTCCGCAAGTCGGTTAAGGCAAAGGACGACGAAACAGTCGTGTTCTCCTGGGTCGAGTGGCCGGACAAAGCCACCCGCGATGCCGCCATGAAGCGGATGGAGGAGCTCATGACGACCGACGATCGCTTCAGCCCGGAGAAGAACCCCATGCCGTTCGACGGACAGCGGCTGATTTACGGTGGCTTCGCCCCCATCGTCACGTTGGAGCGCTGATTAGACGATTTTCAAACTGACCCGCCCCCGGTTGTTTCCATAGCAGTTCCACGCATCGTTGGCGTAGGCGTAGAAGTACCCGGACGTCCTCGGCGTGTACGTGCATCCGTCGCCGATGAGAAAAGTCTCATGCGGCATCAAATGCCCTTTGGCATCGACGCCGCCACCGTTAGCGAGGGCACCGACGAGGCTGAACCAGGGCATGTCCTCATGCCGGCGGGTGAACCTGAAGTCGGCGGATGCATTGCCGGTCAGGCGCTTGAACACGGCTTCGGCCTTGCCCAGCAGGGTGCCGGCGATCTGCCCGACCTCGGCAAGCTGAAAATGCCCATCGTCGGTGCCGCCGGGGCCGCATTTAATGGAGCTGTCCAGCCATTCGCCGGTGGCGGTAAAGGTGTACTCGGTTCCAGCATCCAGCCACAAACCGGTTTCGTTCCACTGTGGCTGGGCGAAGATATCGAGGGTGACCGGCGTATCGGGTACCAGCGTGCGGCAGGTACGGTAGGGGCACTGGTGGATCGGCGGGTCCTCCCGCCGACGGACGACGGATGGATGAATGGCCTCGGGCCGGCTCAAATCCGGTGCGCTGCGTGGTTGGGTCGGCAGGAGCTTGAACGCGCCGTCGCAGGATTCGTGCAATACGTCGCGGTGATCGGGTTTGATCTGCTCCAGAATCGACGCCCGAAACCCCAGCCCGCAGGCGGCCGCTTCGTCCACCATCCAGCGCAAGGCCGCATCGGGGAGACCGCTTTCGCGGTAGCCGCCGCCGACATCGGAATGCACGCCGGGGAACCACAGCTGCTTGACATCCCGCCCCGCTGCGACCGACGTCCACAGCGTGGGCTGGAAGGTGGCCCGCAACTCGTCCAGCGCCACGGCATGCCGCGCAGTCTTCACCGCGGCGCCGAGCACGGTGTCGTGGAAGGTGTGGTCGTGCAGGTCGTCGATGAGATTGAGCAGCGCCATATCGTCCGGGATGCCGAGGGCGCCGACGGTATCCCACACACCGACAAAGCGGATCGGAATGACCGCGTCGGCCGCATTGCGGAACGCCCAACCCAAGGTGTCCCACACCGGCCGGTCTTCGCTTTTGCGCCGATAACCCTTCTCGAACACGCGCTCGATGCGCGCCCAGCGTTCCGCGTCCTTGAGGTCAGCGGTGTCGAGTAGCCCCGCTGCGGCGACCAAGCCGGCGAGGCTGCGCACCGTGTAGGCGCCGCGGCTGAAGCCGAAGAGGTAGATGTCGTCACCGGGCTGGTAGAAATCGCACAGTTCGCGGTAGCCGCTCATGATGTTGCGGTCGAGCCCGCGCCCGGTGCCGCCGCCGATGGCTTTGTCCAGCCACGAGCCGTCGGTGCCGACCCCGGGGTGGTAGTACCGGTGCTGCGCGTGGCCTTGGTCGCTCTTCTCGGCCACCGCGTTGAAAATGCGCACGACATTGGTCGGGGCGGGGACGCCGTCGTCCATGTCCTCGGGTGTGTTCCAGGTGCCGTCACAGCAGATGACGATGTTCTTCATGGGCTCCCTCGACGTGTTGCATCCGTTGCCTGGATAAGCGTTGTTCAAGTCGGGGGGTTTGTCAGCATGAATAGGAGGCAGGGCCCTAAGGCGTTACGAAATGTACCTGCTGCCGCCCGTGGTAGGGGGAGCGCTCCACATGCGCCTTGACCCCGAACACCTGCGCGATGCGCTCGGGGGTGAGGACCTCTTCGGGTGTGCCGGCGGCCACCACTCGCCCCTCATGCAGGATGGCGAGACGGTCGCAGAACATCGCCGCCAGGTTCAGGTCGTGCAGGGCCACGATGCTGGTGATCGGCAGGCGGCTGACGAGGCTGAGAATCTCCAACTGGTGCTGGATGTCCAGGTGGTTGGTCGGCTCATCGAGCAGCAGCTCGCTGGGGGTCTGGGCCAGGGCACGGGCGATGTGTACCCGCTGGCGCTCACCGCCCGATAAGGTGTGCCACAACCGCTGGGCCTTGTGTGTTATGTCCGCCTGCGCCAGGGCGTCGGTGACGGCTTGTTCGTCGACGCCGCTCCAGGCCGCCAGGGCACCGCGGTGCGGTGTGCGGCCCAGACGCACGACATCGAGCACGGTGACGTGCGCTTCAGTGGCTGCCTGTTGCTCGACCAGCGCCACCCGTTGGGCGATGGCCCGTCGCGACAAGGTGGCGATGTCGGTTTCCCCCAAAGTGATGACCCCGCTGTCGACTTTGCGCAGGCAGCCGATCAGCCGCAGCAGGCTGGACTTACCCGAGCCGTTGGGCCCCAGCAACCCGAGCATGCGGCCGGGGGCGACGGCCAGAGTGATGCCATCGACGATCAATGTACCGGCAGTGCTCCAGCGCACCTCGTGGGTGGCGATGCTCATACGGGCCTCTTGGCGTGGCAGAGGATCAGGGCGAAGGCCGGGGCGCCGAACAATGCGGTGACCACCCCAATGGGCAGCACCTGCTGGGGGATGATGATGCGCGAGAGGATGTCCGCCAGTACGAGGAAGATCGCGCCGATCAGCGCGCAGGCCGGCAGTAGCCGCCCGTGCGCCGGTCCCACCAGAAAGCGCGCCGCGTGCGGGATCACCAGCCCGACGAAGCCGATCGACCCGACGATGCTGACCATCGCGGCGGTCATCAGCGCGGTGAGCCCCAACAGCGTCAGGCGTACACGCTGCACCGCCACTCCGAGCGCGGCGGCCGCATCGCTGCCAAAGGTGAAGGCATCCAGGGCGCGAGCGTGGAACAGGCAGACGATCAGGCCGATCAGCGCCACCGGGGCGGCCAGGTACACGTCGGGCCAACGCACACCGGCGAGGCTGCCCAACAGCCAGAACATCACCCCGCGAGCCTGCTCGGCGTTGGCCGAGGTGGTGACGATGTACGAGGTCAACGCGTTGAACAGCTGTGAGCCGGCAACGCCGGCGAGGATGATGCGGTCGGTGCTGCCGCCGGCGCTGGCCGCCAGCACGCTGACCAGGGCGAAGGCGAGCAGCGCGCCGAGGAAGGCCCCACCGGAGAGAGTCAACACCCCGTGACCCAGGCCGAGGACCATCACCGCCACCGCCCCGGTGGACGCCCCGGCGGAGATGCCCAGCACGTAGGGCTCGGCCAGCGGGTTGCGCAGCAGCGCTTGGAGAATCACCCCGCACAAGGCCAGCGCCGCCCCGGCGCTGGCGGCGACCAGGGCGCGGCTGAGCCGGTAGTCCCACACCACGCCCTCGTGGATACGGCTCAGGGCGAACTGCATATCGAACAACCGGTTGCCGATGGCCTTGACGGTGGTGTCCAGCGGGATGGCGATCTCACCGATGGACACCGCCAGACTCACCGCGCCCATCAAGGCGACCAGGGACAGCACGATCAGCAGCCCCCAACCGCTGCGGCCGATGGCCCCTGCGTTCACTCGGTCAGCCCGTACTGCTTGAGCCCCGCGGCCAGCACTTCGATGCCCTCGATGGTGCGCAGCGAGGGGTTCATGGCCTGAGCGTCCATGATCACGAAGCGCTCGTTGCGCACCGCATCCAGCTCGCGGGTCACCGGGTCACCGCGCAGGAACTCGAGCTTCACCTGCTCATCGTCGGCCGGGAAGCGCCGCCGGTCCATGCGGGCGATGACGATCACCTGCGGGTCGGCGCCGACGATGGTCTCCCAGCCGACCAACGGCCATTCCTCTTCGGTGGTAATGACGTTGCGCGCACCCAGCGCCTGCATCATGTAGGCCGGCGTGCCGTTGATACCGGCGACGAAGGCCTCGCCCTGCACCTCCTTGCTGGAGAACCAGAACACCACCGGCACCCCTTCCGCCTGCCGCCCGGCCACCGACTCGATGGCTGCGCGCTCGCGGGCCTTGAGTTCGGCGACTAACGCATCGCCGCGCGCCTGTACGTCGAAGATCCGCGCCAGATCGTCAATGGACTGGTACACCAGGTCCATGCTGAACATCGCCATGCGCACCCCGTCGCCACCGGTGGTGTTGTCCTTGGCCACGCAGTCGGCCGGGGCGATGTAGGTGGCGATACCCAGACCAGCGAACTGCTCGCGCGTGCCCACCGAGCCGCTGGCCCCGATGTGCCACTCGTACTGTGCGGTGACCAGATCCGGCGTGCGGCCCACCACCGACTCGAAGCTCGGGTCGTTGTCGGCCAGGCGCTCGATCCCCTCGTTGACCTCGACATAGTCCGCCAGCACCGGGCCGAACCACACCGCGGTGCCGACCACCCGATCGGCCAGCCCCAGCGAATAAAGAATCTCGGTGGTCGCCTGGCCCACCGACACCACCCGCTGCGGCGGGGCGTCGAAGGTGAGGGTCTTGCCGCAGTTCTCGACGGTCAACGGGTAGACGGTCGGCTCGGCGACAGCCGGCGCGCTGGTCAGAGCAGCGGTGATGATGAACAAACTTGCGGTACGCATGGTTTTCCTTGACGGCGAATACGCGGAAAAACAGGCGCGCGGGCGGCCGAGACGGCACTCGCGGATCGATGTCGCGGGGATGCGCGGCGGCACAGCGGCCATGATCGGCAACGCCTCAGCGGCTGAAGCGGTGTACGCGTTTGGCTACGGCAAACGTGGAGGCGAATGCGGCGTGACTGCCGACTGCGATCATGGTGTCTCCTGCTTTACGGGCAACCCCGCCCGTGACAACGGCCTGTGGTATCGACGGCAGGTCTCCTGGCTCGCGGATGTGCGCCTTCCGCCGGCCTTCCCGCGCGCCGTGCCTGGCATTCGCAGTGGCCTGACACCCAGCTGGCGGGTGTCACAAGGGGTGGTTGGCAATCCGCTTACAGTTGCGGGGGCAGCCCCGGACTTGGCCTCTTGCAGGCCGCACCGGGTTCCCTATTAATCCCCCCATGGCCATTGGCTGGCCGGGGAACCGTCGGCCGACACGTATAGGCGGATTCGGCGCGATCGTCAATGCTCGCTGCTCGGCGATGGACCGCGCGCCCGTCAAGCCGCTTCAAATGACATGTTCTGCATGAAGAGCCCTCGACCGATGGCCCGCGCGCGCTCGAGGTGGGATGCCGGAAACGGTGCGTCCGAAGCAACCAGCAGTTCGGAGGTTACGACCCGGGCACCGCAATAATCGAATATGCCATGGTCGATCTGTGTCTTCATCGCGCCGAAGTAACCGTGACGGGCATAGGTGCGCATGTCGGCCCCGCCGATCGCGATCAGATGCACGCAAAGGCGCTGGAGCTTCTTCACCAGCTTCGCATCCGCCCCTTCGTCATAGGCCCAGCCATTGACGAAGACGCGATCGATCCACCCCTTGAGCTGGCCGGGCATCGACCACCAGTAGACGGGATAGACAAGAACGAGGGCATCGGCGCTATCCAGCCTGGCCTGTTCTGCAACGACATCGGCGCTGGGCGGGGCTTGCCGCAGGTGTACGGCGATATCGTTGGACGTGAATCGCGGGTCGAAACCTTCCGCGGCGAGGTCTGCGATTTCAACGGTATGGGCGGTGTCGGACGCGGACAGGCCCGCCGCCACCTGTGCGGCCACAGCGTGGGTCAAGGCATCAGCGTTCGGGTGCGAGGTGACGATGAGTGCGTGCATTGGGGGGCGCTCCGAGTGGCTGGATGAGGTAACATCGCTTATGTACTTTTAGTAAGTTACTTTTGGTATATAGCGATGTCAAGCACCCCTGATGACACGTCGAAGCCGACAAAGCGCCGCCGCCTGCTGCGCGAGGACCGATTGCGCCAGCTTCTGGAAGTGTCGTGGCGGATCATCCGCGAAGAGGGTACCGATGCCCTGACACTCGGGCGCCTGGCGGAGCGGGCCAGCGTCACCAAGCCGGTGGTCTACGACCATTTCGGGACACGAAACGGCTTGCTGGTGGCGCTCTACGAAGCGTATGACGCCAAGCAGACGGCCATCATGGATGCGGCAATCGCGGCCAGCGAACCGTCCCTGGCGGGCCGGTCGGCGGTCATCGCCTCGTCCTATGTGGACTGCGTGCTTCTGCAGGGCCGCGAGATACCCGATGTGCTTGCGGCACTTGCCGGCGCCCCGGAGCTGGAGGCCACCAAGCAGTCGTACCTCATGGCGTTCTTGGAGAAATGCCGGGCCGCCCTCGAGCCGTTTGCCAAGCCCGGTGCGATCACGACGGCCGGTTTGTGGGCGGTCCTGGGGGCGGCCGATGCGTTGTCCAAGGCCGCCGCAACAGGGATGATCACGCCAGATCAAGCGAAGGACGAGCTCTTTCAGACGATTCTTGCGATGGCCACCCGGGCGCCGGTCCCGAGCCCGGGTTAATGCCCGCGAAACCACGGCTGGCGTGGTTTGCACATGGATATACACTGCACACGAGAACCAATGTGACGAAAGACACCGCATCGACACGTCGCTCCATTCATCTTGCGACCACTGCATTACTGGTATTGGTGCTCTTACTCCCAACGACCGCTTTGTACCTGCTTGGGGTTGGATTCATCATTGGCGCCGCGCCGACCACCTCCGACGTCATATTCTTTACCGTCTCAGGCGCGGGCCTGCTGGCGGTGTGGTGGCTGACATTCACGCATGGCGTCATGCGCTTGAAACAGGTGTCTTATGTGGTCTGGGCCGCCATCGTCGGCGGGCATGCGACCCTCGCCTACGTTGTACTGGATGCGATGAATAGTCTTGCGACCCGCAGCAGTAATCTCCCTTCCGCTACCGAAGCCTTGGTCATGTTCCTATTGGTTGGGGGCGGACCGGCCATACTGACGTGGATTTATGTTTACCGAATGATGTCCCGGGACGCGGTAGCCGCATGCACCAGACACTGAAGACATACCGCACCCACGGCAGAGGGACGTACGACATTACCGACGACATCGCCGAGGCGATTCGCCGATCAGGCGTTCGCACCGGTCTCTGCCATGTGTTCGTCCAGCACACCAGCGCTTCGCTGATCATCTGTGAGAACGCGGACCCCTCAGTCCGCGACGATCTTGAGCGCTTCACCGCGCGCTGGGTACCGGACGGCGATCCGCTGTTTGCCCACGACGCGGAGGGTCCGGACGATATGCCGGCGCACGTGCGCTCGGTGTTTACCCAAACCGGGCTTACCGTGCCGGTGAGCGACGGCCGCGCGGCGTTGGGTACCTGGCAAGGTGTGTACCTTTGGGAGCACCGCCACCATGGACACGAGCGCCGGGTGCTCATCACGGTGAGCGGGATCATCCCGGGTCAAGCCTGATCGAGACCCTGGCTACCGTCCGACGGGGTTGCTTCGGCAGGCTGCGGGTGCGATAGGTATGCCGTACGGCACGATGACATTGGACGAGACGACATGCTGAGCATCTACCTGATGACCCTGGCCGGTGTGATGCTGGCCCAGATCGCCCCTGGCCCGAACCTGCTGGCGGTGGCGGGCGCCGCGTTGGGGCAAGGGCTGCGTTCTGCCCTGTTCGTCACTCTCGGTGTGGCGACAGCCATTTTCATCTGGGTGACAGTGGCCACCTTCGGGTTGACCACCTTGCTGACGATTTTCCCGCCGCTGTTGATCGTCATGAAGTTTGTGGGCGGGGGTTATCTGTGCTTTCTGGCCATCAAGGCGTTGCGCTCGGCCCTGCGGGGGAAATCGACCAGCGTTCAGGCCAACCGCTCGGCGTGGTCGCCCTTTGGCGCCTGGCGGCGCGGTTTGCTGGTGAACCTTACCAATCCCAAGTCCGCGCTGATGTGGGGTGCCATTACGACCTTCATGTTCGGCTCGGGCCTCTCAAGCACCCAGGTGTTGGGGTTCGCGCCCATAGGGTTCGCATCCGCCCTACTCGTCTACGGCACATATGGCGTGCTGTTCTCCACCAACATGGCCAAACGCGTCTATGCGCGCTTCACCCGGACCATCGAGGCATTGTTCGGCGCGGCGTTCGGAACGATCGGCGGCAGCCTGGTCGTGGACGGCGTCAGCGACGCCGCCGCTTGAGCAGCGGAGCACTACGGCGCAGTCGGCAGCGACTGCCCCCTTTGACAGAGTACGTTTGGCAGTAGCCCGCCCCGCACCAGGTG
>CBFGWV010000091.1:0-15665 GCA_965652545.1 uncultured Candidatus Competibacteraceae bacterium
ACGCGCCTGGGCGATGACAATTGGATCATGGCCTATGTGCACATCGCTCACGACTGTTTGGTGGGCGATCGCACGGTGTTCGCCAACGGCGCCTCCCTGGCCGGTCATGTCCAGGTAGGAGACGACGTGGTCCTGGGCGGGTTCGCCATGGTTTACCAATTCGTCCGGATCGGCGCGCATGCGTTTTGCGGCTTCTCCTGCGGTGTACACAAGGACGTACCGCCGTATGTGACCGTCGCCGGCTACCGGGCCGAGCCCCACGGGGTGAACGTCGAGGGGCTCAAACGCCGCGGCTTCAGCACCGATCAGATCACCGCCATCCGCCGCGCCTACAAGACGGTGTACCGCAACGAACTGAAGCTCGACGAAGCGACCCGGACATTACAGGACCAGGCAAATAGTCATCCGGAGCTGACCGTGCTTGCCGATTTCCTCCTTGCGAGCAGTGAACGCGGCATCGTTCGTTAAGCGTGCCGGCCATGACCAGCAGGGACGAACACACTTACGTGCTGGTGGCCGGTGAGCTGTCCGGCGATGTCCTGGGCGCAGGGCTCATCCGCGCCCTGGCACGGCGCGACCCCGCGGCCCGTTTCGCCGGTGTCGGCGGGCCGGCCATGCAGGCCGCTGGGTTGGAGGCCTGGTACGACCTCGATGTCTTATCGATCATGGGCCTGGTCGAGGTGCTCAAACACCTACCGCGTCTTTTGCATCTGCGCCGCGAGCTGATCCAGCGCACGCTGGCGGCCAAGGCCGTGACCTTCATCGGTATCGATGCGCCGGACTTCAATCTCGGGCTTGAGCTGCGCCTGCGCCGCGCTGGTATCAAGACCGTGCACTACGTCAGCCCGTCGGTGTGGGCCTGGCGGCAGGGCAGGGTCAAGGGTATCAGCCGCAGTGTGGATACCATGCTGACCTTGTTTCCTTTCGAAGCGGCGTTTTATCGCGAGCATGCCGTGCCGGTGCGTTTCGTGGGTCACCCCATGGCCGACCAGATTCCCTATCAATGGTCGAAGCGGGATGCAGAATCCGCCCTGACGCTGGAGCACGGCCGGCGCGTGGCCTTGCTGCCCGGCAGCCGGGTCAGTGAAATCGACCGGCTGGCACCGCTGTATCTGGACACGGCGCGCCTGCTGCACAAGACGCATCCGGACCTTGATTTCGTGATCCCCGCAGCCACACCTCGCTTGGCCGGGCGGCTGCGCGCGCTGGTCGGCGGCTATACCGATCTCGATGTGCGCATCACCGATGGCCGCGCCCGCGAGGCCGTCGCGGCGAGCGATGCGGTACTGGTGGCTTCGGGCACGGCGACCCTGGAGACCATGCTGGTCGGACGTCCCATGGTCATGGCGCATAGAATGGCCCCATTGACCGCCTGGCTCGCCCGCCGCCTGGTGCGCACCCCGTACTTTGCGCTACCCAACCTTCTGGAGCGCGACATGCTCGTACCCGAATACCTGCAAGAGGCTGCCACCCCGGACGCATTGGCTGGCGCGCTGTCGCGTCTGCTCGATGCGGACCACACCGCATTGCTGCAACGCTTCGAGCATTGGCATCGGGCGCTGGCACGCAATGCGGACGAGGAGGCGGCCGCGGCGGTCCTGGCTCTGCGCAATGGGAGGTCCCATGTGGCCGCCGGTTGAAATCGACCCGCTGTGGAGCCCTGTAGCCGGTGTGGACGAGGTCGGCCGTGGTCCGTTGGCCGGCCCGGTCACCGCCGCGGCGGTAATCCTCGACCCCGACCGCCCCATCAAAGGACTGGCCGACTCCAAGGTGTTAACCGCCGCGCGGCGCGAAGCGTTGGCCGTGGAAATCCGCGAAACCGCCCTGGCCTGGTGTGTGGCCGAGGCCAGCGCCGGCGAGATCGACCGGCTGAACATCCACCATGCCACCTTGCTGGCGATGCAGCGGGCCGTGTGCGGGCTGGCCACCGCCCCCGGGGGCCTGCTGGTCGACGGACGCTTCTGCCCGGCAGTGGCCATGCCGGCGCTGGCGGTGGTCAAGGGCGACAGCCGTGTCCCGGCCATCAGTGCGGCCTCGATACTCGCCAAAGTCGCCCGCGACGCGGTGCTGACCGCCCTGCACACAAGCTATCCGGTCTATAACTTCGCCAGCCACAAGGGCTATCCCACCCCCGAGCACCTTGCCGCGCTGCGGGTCCATGGCCCCACCCCCGAGCACCGCCGGTCGTTTTCGCCGCTGAAGAATCTGGAGCTGCCGTTATGAGTTCATCGTTCGTCCACCTGCACTTGCACACAGAGTTTTCGTTGGTGGACGGGCTGATCCGCGTCAAAGAACTGGTAAAGCGGCTGGCGCAACTGGAGATGCCCGCCTGCGCGATCACCGACATGACCAACCTGTTCGCGCTGATCAAGTTCTACAACGCCGCCCAGGGGGCTGGGATCAAGCCGATCATCGGCTCGGAGGTGTGGATTCGTCGCGATGACGAGGCGCTTACCCGGCTGGTGCTGCTGTGCATGAACAACGAGGGCTATCTGAACCTGACCCGCCTGGTGAGCCGGGCCTATCTCGAAGGCCAGCAACGCAGCCGGCCGGCCGTGCGCGCCGAATGGCTCAACGGCGCCACCGACGGCCTGATCGCTTTGTCCGCCGGGCGCGAGGGCGAAATCGGCCGCGCGCTGATCAACGGCAACACTGCGCTGGCGCAAACCCGACTGGACGAGTACCGCCAGTGGTTCCCGCAGCGGTTCTACCTGGAGCTGGTACGCACCGGTCGCCCGGGCGAGGAGGACCACAACCATGCGGCCATAGAACTCGCCCTGGACACGGGTACGCCGGTGGTGGCCAGCAACGATGTGCGGTTCCTGCGCGCCGAGGACTTCGAGGCTCACGAGGCCCGCGTCTGCATCCACGAGGGCCGGGTGCTGGCCGACCCCAAGCGGCCACGCGACTACACCGAACAGCAATACCTGCGCTCGGCCGACGAAATGGCTCAATTGTTCGCCGACCTGCCCGAGGCGCTGGAGAACAGTGTCGAGATCGCCCGCCGCTGCAATGTGCAGTTGAAGCTCGGGCACAACGTCCTACCGGAGTTCCCCATTCCCGACGGGCTGACCATGGAAGACTTCTTCGCCAAGCGCTCGCGCGATGGCCTGGAGGTTCGCCTGGACAAGTTGCTCGATCGCCAAGCCCCGAATTTCGCCGAGCGCCGCAAACCCTATGACGAGCGCCTGGACATCGAAGTCGGGGTGATCCAGCAAATGGGCTTTCCCGGCTACTTCCTGATCGTGGCCGACTTCATCCAGTGGGCCAAGGACAACGGCGTGCCGGTGGGACCGGGCCGCGGCTCGGGCGCCGGCTCGCTGGTCGCCTATGCCCTGGGCATCACCGACCTGGACCCGCTGGCCTACGATCTGCTGTTCGAGCGCTTTCTAAACCCCGAACGCGTATCCATGCCCGACTTCGACGTGGACTTCTGCATGGAAGGCCGCGACCGGGTCATTGAGTACGTGGCCCGCAAGTACGGCCGTGAGAAGGTCTCGCAGATCGCCACACACGGCACCATGGCGGCCAAGGCGGTGGTGCGCGACGTGGGCCGGGTGCTCGGCCACCCCTACGGCTTCGTCGATCGCATTGCCAAGCTCATCCCGTTCGAACTGGGCATCACGCTGGACAAGGCGCTGGAGCAAGAGGAGGACTTCCGCAAGCCTTACGAGGAGGACGAGGAGGTGCGCGCGCTGGTGGACCTCGCCCGTAAGCTCGAGGGCCTCTCGCGCAATGTGGGCAAGCACGCCGGCGGCGTGGTCATCGCCCCCAGCCAGATCACCGACTTCTCGCCGCTGTACTGTGAAGAAGGCTCGGAGGCCATCGTCACCCAGTTCGACAAGGACGATGTGGAAGCCGCGGGCTTGGTGAAGTTCGACTTCCTCGGTCTGCGCACGCTGACGATCATCGACTGGGCCTTGCAGACCATCAATGCCAAGCGTGCCCAGGGCGGTGAGGGTCCGCTGGATATCGCCGATATCCCGTTGGTGGATGCGGCCAGCTACAGTCTGCTCAAACGTTGTGAGACCACCGCGGTGTTCCAGTTGGAATCGCGCGGCATGAAAGACCTCATCCGCCGCCTGCAGCCGGACTGCTTCGAGGACATCATCGCCCTGGTGGCGTTGTTCCGCCCAGGCCCCCTGCAATCGGGCATGGTGGACGACTTCATCAACCGCAAACACGGTCGGGCCAAGGTCGAGTATCCGCATCCGGACCTCGCACCCATCCTCAAGCCCACCTACGGTGTCATCCTCTATCAGGAACAGGTGATGCAGATCGCCCAGGTCCTGGCCGGCTACACGCTGGGCGGCGCCGACCTGTTGCGCCGCGCCATGGGCAAGAAGAAGCCCGAGGAGATGGCCAAGCAGCGCGAGATCTTCACCAAAGGCGCCCTGGAGCAGGGCGTGGCGGAGAACACCGCCACGTACATCTTCGACCTGATGGAAAAGTTCGCCGGCTACGGCTTCAACAAGTCGCACTCGGCCGCCTACGCTCTGGTGTCCTATCAGACCGCCTGGCTGAAGACGCATTACCCCGCGGCGTTCATGGCCGCGGTGCTGTCCTCGGACATGGACAACACCGACAAGGTCGTGATCTTCATCGAAGAGTGCCGCAGCATGGGCCTCAACGTGCTGCCGCCGGCGGTGAACATGTCCATGTACAAGTTCACGGTCAACGATGCCGGCGATGTGATCTACGGCCTGGGTGCGATCAAGGGCGTCGGTGAGGGCGCCATCGAGGCTTTGATCGGCGAACGCGAGGCCAATGGCCCGTACAGCGACTTGTTCGACCTGTGCCGCCGGGTCGACATGAAGCGGCTGAACAAGCGGGTGATCGAGTCGATCGTCCGCGCCGGCGCGCTGGACTGCCTGGCCGGCACACCGGCGGTGCGCGGCGAGGATGGGCAGTTCGATGCCGCCAATCGCGGCTTGCACCGTGCCAGCCTGCTGGCCCAGTTGCCCGAGGCCGTGGCCGCGGCCGAGCAGCGCGCGCGCGACGCCGAGGCCGGCCAGAGCGACCTGTTCGGCGCTTTCGACGCACCACCGCCCCCGCCGGTCAACAGCATGGCCCGTGCCGGAGACACGCCGGGCTGGACTCCCGATGAGGTCCTGGCCGGTGAGAAGGAAACTCTGGGCTTGTATCTCACCGGTCATCCAATCGACCGTTTCGAGCACGAGCTCAAGCAGATGATCACCGGCCGTCTGGTGGAGTACGCCAGCGGGGCGGAGGCGGCGCCGACACCGCGGCAGGGCGGCGGCCGCGGCGAGCAGCGTCAGATCATCGTGGCAGGGTTGATCAGCGCGGTACGCACCAAAATCAGCAGCCGCGGCGGGCGCCTGGCCTTCGTCACCTTGGACGATCGCACGGCACGCATGGAGATGCGGGTGTTCACTGAGGTCTTTGAACGCGACCGCCAAGCCTTGCAGGCCGACGGCATCGTCGTGGTCAAAGGCACACTCAGTTACGACGATTTTTCCGACAGCATGCGGATGAACGCAGACGAGGTCATGAGCCTGGCGCAGGCACGGGTGCGCTTTGCACGCCGGCTGTGGCTTCGGCTGGACCCGAAAGCGCTGGCCGATGACGGTCTGGAGCGCCTGAGTCATGTTCTGCAGACCCATCGGCAGAAGGATGCCTGCCAGGTGTTCGTCGACTACCGCCGTTCCGATGCCCGTGCGGAGTTGCGTTTCTCCAGGGACTGGACGGTCGCCCCCGAGGATGCCTTGCTGGGGGACCTGCGCCAGTGGCTGGGTGACGGGGCGGTGCGCGTGGAGTATGGTTCCGCTTGAACGGGGCAGGGAGTTCACCCATGCGCAAAATTCTTTCGTTCGCCTTTGCTGTGGCTCTCGCTCATGCCCCGGCCTGGGCGGAAGAGTCGTCCGGCGCATCTAGCGCGACACCGGTATACCGTTGGACGGAAGATACCGGCCGCTTGAACTTCGCCACCGTGCCGGCACCGGATGTGACCGATGCCGAGGTGGTGTGGATCCGCCCGGTACAGGGAACCGCCAGCGGCAACCACGCTGAGATTCAGCGGCGGGTACGCAGCTACGAGGAGCGCATCCAGCTTCTGCGTGACGCCCGCGCGGTCAAAATGGGCATCAGCCGCGATACGCTCGATCGCCTCGAACCGCAGCGCTGACGATCAGTCAGCGGCGGGCGAGGCTGATCGCCGCGCCAAGGGCTATCAACGGGACTGCGGTGGCAATCACCCAGCCGGCGGTGGATATATCGCGCCAATGGCCACCGGCGAGCCCCCGTATCTCCAACCCTGTCCCGACCACCAAGCCGAGCATGGCGATGGGGATGAGGATGGCGGATACCAGAAAATCGTTGTCGAGCAGCCGTGGCCGTCCCGTACGGGACGCCTTGGCCATCGCCAGCAGCAACACGACAGCGGCAATCAAACTCAATTCGCCTGCGATGACAATCACGTCGGTTCTCCAGATCAAACGTTGGGGTGAGCGATCGTGGTGGGGGAGAACCGTATGGGCGGGGGCGTACAGCACAGCAGGCTACCGACGCGAATAGCGGCGTAACGTCGACTCGAAGCGGGCACCGGCATAACCTCGCATACGGCGCCCATCGTCGCGGGGCGCCGTACACGGAAGACTGTGCGACGACCGGCTCAATCTACGCCCGGGCGGGCGGGCCGACAAGCTGGGAAAACTACGGACCCATCAAGCGTCGCGCATCTCCTGCGCGGTGGAGCCTGATGCACTGCCATCGGCGTAGTGGGCGTACCCGGGCACATAAAACGCCGCGTCGCGCATCAAGGCCTGAACCGTTTGGAGCTCGCGCATCCTTGCCCACCAACTTTCGACGGCCAGCGCCTGGGGTGGCACTTCGAACTGGCGGTAATGCGCCAGCACGCAGAAGCGCTCGAAGAACGGGTAAAACGTGAAGTCGACCAGGCTGGGGACATCGCCGAGAAAGAACCGCCCGGCGCGCGGGTCATCGAGCGCATTGTCGGCGATGAACCGCAGGCGCTCGGCAAGCGCGTCGCGATGACGATGGCGGGCGTCCTCGTCCTGGGCCAGCAGCAGTTTGTAGAACAGCGGTACGAACTGGGTGTTGCAGAAGTCGATCCAGAAGCGGGCGTAGGCACGCGCCCCGGGGGCCTCGGGCATCATGGCCGGGTCGGGCCAGACCTCCTCCACATATTCGTTGATGATGGCCGACTCCCACACGATATCGTCCCCATAGGTCAGCACGGGCACCTTGCCGTAGGGCGACAGGCGATGAAACCAGTCGGGCGTGTCCTGCAGGTCGATCTCGACCACATCGAAGGGTACTTGCTTCTCGGTGAGAACCAAACGCGTACGCTGCGCGAATGGGCACCTCGGTGCGCTGTAGATGGTGACCTGTGTCGATTCGGCGTGCATCGAGCCTCCTAAAAGCGATCGTCCGTCCCTGGACGTCTGAGCCGGGCGAACACCGGAGGTTCCCACGGCCGCACCGCCAGCGCCAAGCTGCAGCCGAAGCGCTCTTCCAACGGCCGATGGCGGTCCTCGTCGTTCATGGCATCGAAGCTCTGCGCCAATTGCCCCATCAGCACCTCGAGCCGTGCCAGGCTCTCGCGCGACAACATGCCGTTGAGGAACAGCAGCCGCTCACCCGGTTTGGCGAACGGCGCGGCAAAGAAGGGCGCGCGGACTTCACGGGCAAAGAAGCGCTCCACCGGCCCGTCCGGGCGCCAGCTGAACTGCCGACTGGTCAGCAAGCGGTAACGGTTGCCCGGCAGAAGTTCGATGAGCTTGAGCCGATCCAGACGCGCCAGCAGGCGGATAAGGCCCGTCTCCTCGAGCTGGTAGAAGGTCAGCATCTCCTTGAACGTCCAACCGCCGATGGCCAGCACCGCGACCAGCAGCAAACGCACGTCCGACACCAGGTCTTCCTCCTGGTCCTCGGTGAGTACGGTGATCTTGGGCCGCTGATGACGCGCCTGGGCCGCGAGTTCGATCATGCTGGTACCGGCCAGCTCGCAGGCGGCATCGAAGCGATCCAGCGTGAACCGGCCGCTGGAGAACAGTCGCTTTACGCTGGCTTCGCTCAGCTCCAGCGCCTGGGCGACTTGCAGGTAGGTCACACCGCGTGCCTTGAGTGCGGCCTTCAATCCATCGACCAAACGCTGAATCTCCGCCATGCCGTTACCAACCCCCCAAGTGCCGTGCACATTCACGCCGCGATAGTAGCCTTGCGATGCCGCGGCCGTCATGGCCATAACCCGTCGAAATCATTGCATTGTTGCTATTCATTTCCCTAATGCTCCGGGCCTGCCTAGACTCCCCGGCAAACCCACCGCCGGAGCCCGACACATGAGCGATGCCACCCAGACCACGCCGTTGTACGACCTGCACCGTGAACTGGGTGGGCGCATGGTGCCGTTCGCAGGCTATCAGCTGCCGATTCAGTACAGCGGCGGTATCGTGGCCGAACATCAGCACACCCGCCAAGCCGCCGGCTTGTTCGATGTCGGCCACATGGGGTTGGTCCGCGTCGCCGGCCACGGGGCGGCAGAGGCATTGGAGCGGCTGCTGCCGACCGACGTGCAAGGACTTGCAGCGGGGCAGCAGCGCTACAGCTTTCTACTGAACGAACACGGCGGTGTGCTGGACGATCTGATGATCGCCAACACCGGCAAGGATTTCCTGCTGGTGGTCAATGCTGCGTGCAAGCAGGCCGACTTCGACATTCTGGCCGCGGGTCTGGGCGATGGTATCGCCGTTACGTGGTGGTCGGACATGACCTTGTTCGCCCTGCAAGGCCCAGCTGCGGCCAGCGCCCTGGCTACGCTTTGCCCCGATGCCACCGCCCTGCGTTTCATGGAGGGTACGGCAACGCGCGTTGCCGGCGCACCGGCTTGGATCAGCCGCTCCGGCTACACCGGAGAGGATGGCTATGAGGTGGCGATTCCCGCGATCGATGCCATCAAAGTCGTCAAAGCCTTGTTCGCTGTCGAAGGCGTCGCCCCGATCGGGTTGGGTGCGCGCGACAGCCTGCGCCTGGAAGCCGGGCTGTGTTTGTACGGACAGGACCTGACACCGGACATCACCCCGATCGAAGCCGGGCTGAACTGGGCCATTCCCAAGGTGCGCCGCCCCGGTGGCGCGCGGGCCGGCGGCTACCCGGGCGCCGAGCGTCTTGCCGCGCAGTTCGCCAACGGCACTGCCCGCAAGCGTGTCGGGCTGCGTCCGGAGGGCCGGGCGCCGGTGCGTGCGCATGCGCCCCTGGAGGACCGCGAGGGCAATGTGGTGGGCGAGGTTACCAGCGGCGGTTTCGGCCCGACCGTGGGTGCGCCAGTGGCCATGGGCTATGTGGACAGCAAGGTCCTGGCCAGCGGGGCGGCGATCAACGCCAACGTGCGCGGGAAACCCCTCCCGGTCAGCGTCAGCAAACTGCCGTTCACACCCCACCGCTATCATCGCGGTTGAAGACGTTCAGGATTGCCCGACGGCGGACAGGCGCGCGCTGCGTCGGCGATGGCGTCCGCCCCAACTGCGCAGCGGGTCGCGGGCGCTGGCCATCATGAACTCCACCAGCCGGCGCACTGCATCGGAGGCCTCCACCCGGTCATAGTGAAGCCGCGCGTACACCATGCCTAGCGGCGGCCATAAGGTGTCGTCGTGGAGCAGTTGCAGCTCGGCCGGTACGGTGCGCTCGGACATGACCGTCACCCCAAGCCCGGCCATCACACCAGCACGGATTCCGCCGAAACTGGGACTGGTGTAGACGATTCGCCAATCCCGTCGCAACCCATCGAGCGTGTGCAGCAGACGATTGCGGTACACGCAGCCTTGTGGGGCCACGATCAACGGCAACGGCGAGTGGTGCTGGCGGCCGCCATCGGGGCTGGTGACCCAGGCCAGGGGCTCCATCCAGCCCTGCACTTCGTCATCCAGCGGGCGTTCGTCATGCAGGCCGAGGACCAGGTCGAACTCGCCGTTGTCCAGTCGACGCAGCAGGTTGGTCGACAGGTCGCAGCCCACGTTCAAGCCCACATCCGGATAGGCCTGGGCAAACTGCCCCAGCGACTTGGGCAGAAAGGAGCTGGCGAACTCGTTGGGGATGCCCAAACGCACGCAACCGGTGATCTGCGGCTGGGTGAGCCGGGCCGTAACCTCATCGTTCAGCGCCAGCATCTGGCGGGCGTAGGCCAGCAACAGATCGCCGTCCTCCGTCAGCCGCATCCGGCGTCCGCTGGCTCGCTGCACCAGGGCCTTGCCCAGCAGGTCTTCCAGGCGCTTGATCTGTAGGCTGACGGCAGGCTGCGACCGGCCCAGCCGGGCACCGGCGGCGGTAAAACCACCGTGTTCCGCCACGGCCACGAACGCGCGCAGCAAGTCGGTGGGAAGGTTTTTCATTTCAGATCTAAATCCTGCGATTATGACTATTCATTTCTGAAATATACCGATGCGTCTTACGCTGCGCAGGATTTTTCCCAACGACTACAACTTGCCTAACCGCGACAGGTGCCTCCCATGTCCGCCCCGTCCCTTGCCGAGCTCCAGCCCAACGGTGAATTCCCCGCCCGTCATATCGGGCCCGATCCGGACCAGCGCCGCATCATGCTCGAGCGCCTCGGCGTCGGCAGCCTCGCGGCTCTGATCGAGCAAGTGGTTCCCGGCGACATTCGCGAGAACACGCCGCCGCAACTGCCCGTCGCGCTGAGCGAGGCGGCCGCCCTGGCCGAACTCAAGGCAATGGCCTCACACAACCAGGTACTGCGCAGCTTCATCGGCCAGGGTTATTACAACTGCCATGTGCCGGCGGTGATCCAGCGCAACGTGCTGGAGAACCCGGGCTGGTACACGGCCTATACCCCTTACCAGCCGGAGATCAGCCAGGGGCGGCTGGAGGCCTTGCTGAACTTCCAGACCATGGTGACGGAACTCACCGCCATGGACATCAGCAATGCCTCGTTGCTGGACGAGGCGACGGCAGCGGCAGAGGCCATGGCCTTGTGCCATCGCGCTGGGCGCAAGGGCGTGGATACGATCTTCATCGCCGAGGACTGCCACCCGCAGACGTTGGACGTCGTGCGCACCCGCGCCGAACCGCTTGGGCTGAGCGTCGTCAGCGGCGATCCGGAGCGCGACCTCGACCCGTCCACCGTGTTCGCCGTCATGCTCCAGTATCCGGGCACGCGCGGTGTGGTGCGTGATTACCGCGCACTGGCGCGGCGGGTCAGGGATGCCGGCGCACTGGTCATCGTCGCCGCCGACCTGTTGGCCCTGACCGTGCTGACGCCGCCGGGGGAGTGGGGGGCCGACGTGGTGGTCGGCTCCAGCCAGCGTTTCGGCGTGCCTCTGGGCTACGGCGGCCCCCATGCCGGGTTCATCGCCACCCGCGATGCGCACAAACGCTCACTGCCCGGGCGTCTTGTCGGCGTCACACAGGATGCCAACGGCGGGCCGGCTTACCGCCTTGCCCTGCAAACCCGGGAGCAGCATATCCGTCGCGAGAAAGCGACCAGCAACATCTGCACCGCCCAGGTGCTACTGGCTGTCATGGCCGGCCTGTACGCAGCCTGGCACGGTCCGGAGGGGCTGACACGCATTGCCCAGCGGGTGCACCGGTCCACCGCTGTGCTGGCGACGGGCCTGATCCGCGAGGGCTTCGAGCTGGCGCACAGTCGCTTCTTCGACACGTTGTGCGTCAAGACCGGACCGCGCACTGCCGACATCCACGATGCCGCCGAAGCCGCCGGCATCAATCTTCGTCACCTGGACGAGGGGACGATCGGCATCAGTCTGGATGAGACGGTCACCCCTCAGGACCTCGAAGTGCTGCTCACGGTCTTCGGTATGGCACATCCGGATATCGCGACGCTCGATGCCGCCACCGCCGACGCGCTGCCGGCGGAGCTGCGCCGCAACAGTGCGTTTCTGACCCATCCCGTATTCCATCGCTATCGCTCGGAGACCGAGATGATGCGCTACCTGCGCAAGCTCTCGGACAAGGATCTGGCGCTGGATCGGGCAATGATCCCGCTGGGCTCGTGCACCATGAAGCTCAATGCGGCCACCGAGATGATGCCGGTGAGCTGGCCCGAGTTCGCCAACATGCACCCGTTCGCGCCGGCCGAGCAGGCGGCCGGCTACCAAGCGATGATCGACGAGCTGGAACGCGCCCTGGCGGCGGTGACCGGCTACGACGCGGTATCGCTGCAACCCAACAGCGGCGCCCAGGGCGAGTACGCCGGTCTGTTGGCCATCCGCGGCTGGCATGCCAGCCGCGGGGAAGGGCATCGCAACGTCTGCCTGATCCCCAGCTCCGCCCACGGTACAAACCCCGCCTCCGCCCAGATGGCCGGCATGAAGGTCGTCGTGGTCTCCTGTGATCGCAACGGCAACGTGGATGTCGAGGATTTGCGCACCAAAGCGGCCCAACATGCCGACAAGCTCGCCGCGGTGATGATCACCTACCCCTCGACGCACGGGGTGTTCGAGACCGCCATCCGCGAGATCTGCGCGATCATCCACGAGCACGGCGGCCAGGTGTACCTCGATGGCGCCAACCTCAACGCCCAGGTCGGTTTGTGCGCACCGGGTCATTACGGGGCCGACGTCTCTCACCTCAACCTGCACAAGACCTTCTGTATCCCCCACGGTGGCGGCGGTCCCGGTGTAGGCCCCATCGGCGTACGTGCGCACCTGGCACCGTTTCTGCCCGGGCATCGACACGGTCCGAACGGCCTGGACGCGGTCGGGCCGGTCGCTGCCGCACCGTTCGGCAGTGCCGGCATCCTGCCGATCACCTGGACCTACCTGCGCATGATGGGCCCCGATGGCCTCACCCGTGCCAGCGAGGTGGCGATCCTCAATGCCAACTACATCGCCGCGCGCCTGAAGGACCATTATCCGGTCCTGTATACCGGGGCCCGGGGCCGGGTCGCGCATGAGTGCATCATTGACCTGCGCCCGCTCAAGGACGGTGCCGGCATCAGCGTGGAAGACGTGGCCAAGCGCCTGATGGACTACGGCTTCCATGCGCCGACCATGTCCTGGCCGGTTGCCGGCACACTGATGATCGAGCCGACCGAGAGCGAATCCCTGGCCGAAATCGATCGCTTCTGCGACGCCATGATCGCTATCCGTGACGAGATCCGACGCATCGAGGACGGCCAATGGCCGCACGACGACAACCCGCTGGTGCACGCCCCGCACACCGCAGCTGTGCTTGCCGTGGACGAGTGGACCCACCCATACAGCCGTGAAACCGCTGTGTTTCCCGGCACCGTACACCCGGCCACCAAATACTGGCCCCCGGTGGCCCGGGTCGACAACGCGTACGGCGACCGGAACCTGGTCTGCGCCTGCCCGCCGATGTCCAGCTACGAGGAAAACGCCTAAAAGCAACGACGCTTGCGGTGCCCATCGCCGCGAGCGTCGTTATAGAATCGGGGCCCACTTACGGATACACGCTTTCGGCGAGGCGGCGAACGACCATGCGCTATATCAGTACCCGCGGCGGGCTGGCACCCCTAGGCTTCTCCGACATTCTGCTGGAGGGCCTCGCGCCCGACGGCGGACTGGCGGTCCCCGAGACCTTCCCGGTCATCGATCCGGCCACACTGGCCCAGTGGCGGAGCCTGAACTACCCGCAATTGGCCTTCGAGATCATCAGCCGTTACGCGACGGACATCCCCGCCGAAGATCTGCGGGGGCTGATCGAGGCAACCTACCGCAGCGAAGTGTTCGGCAGCGAGGCGATCACCCCGCTGCGCAACCTCGAGCCCGGCGTCCATATCCTCGGTGTGTCCAACGGCCCGACCCTGGCGTTCAAGGACATCGCCATGCAGTTCCTCGGGCAGGTGTTCCAGTACGTGCTGGAGCGCCGCGGGCTGCAACTGAATATCCTCGGCGCCACCTCCGGTGACACCGGGTCGGCCGCCGAGTACGCCATGCGCGGCAAAGACAACGTCAATGTGTTCATGCTCTCGCCGCACGGCCGCATGAGCCCCTTCCAGCGTGCCCAGATGTTCTCCCTGGATGAGCCGAACATCTTCAACATCGCGGTCGAGGGCATGTTCGACGACTGCCAGGACCTAGTGAAGAAGGTCTCCCGCGAGGACCGTGACTTCAAGACCCGCTACCGCATCGGTGCGGTGAACTCCATCAACTGGGCGCGTATCGTCGCCCAGGTGGTGTACTACTTCAGCGGCTACTTCCAGGCCACGGCCAACGAGGACCAGGAGGTCGATTTCTGCGTCCCCTCCGGCAACTTCGGCAACATCTTCGCCGGCTATATCGCCAAGCGCATGGGCCTGCCCATCGGCCGCCTGATTCTCGCCACCAACGAGAACGACGTGCTGGACGAGTTCTTCCGCACCGGCCGCTACCAGGTACGCCCCTCCAGCGAGGTGCACGTCACCTCCAGCCCATCCATGGACATCTCGAAGGCGTCCAACTTCGAGCGCTACGTCTGGGACGTGCTCGATGGCGACGGCGCCAAGGTTCGCGAGCTGTTCGAAGGCATCGAGTCCAATGGCCGCTTTGCGCTGGATAGCGATACCTTGCGTGAGCGCATCCGTGCCAGCGGTTTCGTCTCCGGCTCCAGCCGGCACGCCGACCGTATGGCCACCATCCGCCAGGTGTATGACGCTCATCGCGACATCATCGACACCCACACCGCCGACGGCGTCAAGGTCGGGCGCGAACACCGCCGCGAAGGCGTTCCGCTGATCTGCCTGGAAACCGCGCTGCCGGCCAAGTTCGAGGCCTCCATCGAAGAGGCGCTGGGCTTCAAGCCGCCGCGACCGGCCGGCTTCGACAACCTCGAAACCCTGCCGCAGCGCTTCACGGTGATGACGCCGGACATCGACGAACTCAAAGCGTTCATCGCCGCCCGCGCCGAAGGGCTGCCGGCATGAGCAGGCGCACCCTCGGCATCTTGGCACTGGCGGTCGCTCTGACCGCCTGCGCCAACTCACCCACCGGTCGCCGGCAAATGACCCTGCTCGCGCCGGACCAACTGGCCAGCCAGGGTGATGCCGCATTCGCCCAGATGACCCAGGCCAAGCCCACGGTCAACAACGCAGCGCTCAATCGTTTTATCCACTGCGTCACCGACCCGCTGCTCGCCGCCGCCGGTCAGAACCCGGCCGAGTGGTCCATCGCCGTTTTCGCCGACGACGAACCCAACGCCTTCGCCATGCCCGGCAACAACATCGGCGTGCATTCCGGCCTCAACAAAGTCGCCAGGACGCCCGACCAGCTCGCTGCCATCATCGGCCATGAAATCGCCCACGTCCTGGCCAACCACAGCAACGAACGCATTTCCCAGCAAATGGCCGTGCAAGGCGGCCTGTCCGTCGTCGATGCCCTCATCGGCAACGCCCAGACTACCCAGATCGCGGGACTCGGCGCGCAACTGGGCGTCCTGCTGCCGTTCAGCCGCGTGCACGAGCAGGAAGCCGACCGTCTCGGACTGGAGATCATGGCCCGCGCCGGCTTCGACCCCCGCCAAGCCGTCACGCTGTGGCAAAACATGCAGCAATATGGCGGCGCCGCGCCACCGGAGTTCCTCTCCACCCACCCCGCCAGCGGCAACCGCATGGCCGACCTGAACAACCGTATGCCGCAAGTCATGCCGTTGTACGAGCAGGCCAGGGCGGAGGGGAGGGCACCGCAGTGTCGATATCCGGGGTAGTCAGATAG
>CBFGWV010000092.1:0-15633 GCA_965652545.1 uncultured Candidatus Competibacteraceae bacterium
CCGGTGGCGAGAAACAGCGGCGGCTGCTGCTGATCGTGGGCGACATGCAGTCCGACGGCGTACCCACCGACAAGCACTACCTCGTCAACGGCTTCCGCCACGAGCTCATCGCCAACCTCGTGCGCTTTCGTGAATGGTCGGTCATCGACGGCAGTGGCACTACACCGGCTCAGTCGAATGCGCTCGATGGCTATTACATCAACGCGGTTGCTTACCCTGAAGGTCATGGTGCCAAGGTCATCCTGACGCTCAAGGACCAGCACACCAGCCATTACATCTGGAGCGACCGCTACTTCGTCGACCTCGAGCGCTGGTACGAAGCCCAGCGCGGCATCATTCAGCGTGTCGCTATGGCGCTGAACGTCAACCTGTCGGCCGAGCGCCTGTCGAAGGTCGCCAGCGAGTCCGATGTCTCGCTGCCGATACTCGATCGCTGGCTGCGTGGGCAGGAGCTCAACCTACTGTGGCGGCGCAAGGACGAGATGCGCGCGGAGCGGATCTTTCGCTCCATCATCAAGGAATGTCCGGATTTCGCACCCGCCTACAGCAGCCTGGTGCAGATATTGAACTCCCGTCACCTGATGTTCCCTGGTGTGTACCGCGATGCAGTACGCCAGCGGGAGGCGCTGGAGCTGGCGCGCAAAGCCCGCGAGCTTGACCCGCTCGACTCCAAAACCCAACTGAGCACGGCTTGGGCGCTGGCCATGAACAGCCGCTTCGACGAAGCGGAACTGGGCTTTCAGTTGGCCCACGACCTGAACGAAAACGAGCCCTGGAGCTTGGTTTCGGCCTCGCTGGGACTGGCCTTCTGCGGTCGAACCACGCAAGCGGCCGCGCTGGCCGACAAAGTGCTCGAACTGGGTCTGAACATACCGCCGGTGTACTGGGCCTACCAAGCCACCACCCGTTTCATGTGCGGAGACTACGAAGCCTGCGTTAAGGCAGCGGACCGTTCGGAGGATGTCATCTCCAACCTGCCCGGTTGGCGTCTGGCCGCGCTGGCGCTGCTGGGCCGGACCGGCGATGCCACACAGGAGGCAATCCGATTCACCAGCACCTTGCAACAGCAGTGGTACGGTGCCGAAATGGCCGACGGCACCGCCATTGCAAACTGGTTTCTCCACTGCTTCCCAATTCGCGAACGCGATGCGCTCAGGCAGTTGCGCGAGGGGTTTGCGCGCGCCGGCATGGTAGCCAGCGCACAGGCATAATCGGAGGGGTCATTTGCATTGCGCAATCGTGTAATCGCCCACTCTGGAGTACAAGAACTCCTCGTTGCTGATGCTTGAGGGCGAGTTGATCTTGTCCGCGTAATACGTCGGCATGGGATACGTCACGTCCTCGCTGATATTGTCGATGGACTCTTTCAACATCTCGGCCGGCGGCAGGCGGATGATCAGCTTGCTCAGCGTACCGGAGACGAACTCCAGCTCTTGTATCCGGTCTGGAACCGTCGCGATATCGGCCAACTGTTCCTTGAGTTCATCGACTGAGCCGGGACGGCTGCACGGGTTGAGCGTCCATTCGGCCACCTTTCTGCCCATGGCTTCGAAGTCGATGACTTCTATGCGTTTGATCGCCATTTCATTTCCCCTTGTGCGTGACGCGCACTTTAAATAAAACTCGGCAGGACCACTTCTCCCTTGCGCTGTTCGCCGACGAACAGCAGCAGCGATGGCATGGAACCAGGAATGCCATCGGGAAAGACCGCGTCAGCGTCCGATTGCGTCTGCGGGGTTTCAAACTCGTGGTCCTGCCGAGAAAACTCGCGAAAGAACACCTCGCCTATGATCGCGGACCCCAGAGGCCCAAGACTTTCGCCCTTGGCCAGGAACATGGCCTCGAAAAGTACGAAGAACGGTAACGGCGGGTTGCTGGCGATCTGCGTGGCATCGGCCAGTGAGAATGACCGCTTGCTGGTCAGCCAAGCCAGTATGGCGCGCTCGCGGAACGCCTCGTCCGCCAGCAGCGGCACGTCGTGCTTGAACTGCGCCGGCAGGTGGTCGATGAGCGAGCGTACGGTACGCAGCCCGCCCTCGGTGGCGCGCATCAGGTCGCGATAGGCCAGGCCGCCGTTGCGCGTGGCCGGGGTGTTGATCGAACGGCTGGTCACCAGCCGCGGCACCATGCTCGGCGCCAGTCGGCGGCTGGGGGTCGGCGTCGAGCCGTCGATCTCGAAGAAATGCCCCCACTGGACCAGCCATTCGGCACTGATCGGCGTCTCGCCGGGCTTGTCCTGCGAGTTGAGCAGCAGAATCTCGCGCAGCGGGATGTTGCGCCCACCGCGCTCGCGAGCCAGTCGGTCGTTCACACGATAATCGCTGCGCACCATGGCATGGCCAAAACGCAGCGCACCGTGAGCGAACTCGATCGGCAGGCGCCCGTCGTCGCAGGGATCCAGCAACTGCGCGCCGGAACTGCTGCAATAGAAGTCGCGGGCCAGTGGATGAAGAACGCGATCGCGCAGGTAGTCATCGCGAATGATCGTACGGAAGACCTTGGTCACCAGCTTGCGCGCCCGATGAAAGACATTCGGGACCGTGCCGTTGCGCCGGCTGGTGGGCGAGAGCTGGTCCGAGCGCCGCAATTGTCGGTACACGGCGTTGTGAAACAGCGTAAACGCCACCGTCAACTGCGAGATGATCAGATTGTCGTCATTGCGCGGATCGCAGATCAACGCATCGTGATGCTCACCGCCGGGATCGTCGTTCAGGTGCGGACACGACACCCGCGGCAGATCCAGCGCCGGGGCGAACTTCGGCACGTTGCTGCGGCTGCCGCCGCGCTCGACCACCCGCCCAAGACGCAGCAACGCACGCTCGCCGACACCGTCCTCGGCCAAGGCATAGGCGATCGGCCAATGCTGAGGGCCACCGCCATACAGCGTATCCAGAACCAGGCGGCGGTGACGGGCATTGCAGCGGTGGGTCGGCAGGCCGGACGGCCCCGGCGCACCGTCAAGGGTGTGCACCAGATCGTGCGCTGCCAGTTGGCCAAGGTAAGTGTAGCCAGCAGGGATTCGCGGGTTCTCAGACGCCGTGCCGGGACCGTACTCGGTCACCGACATGCGTTGCGCCAGTTTCTCCATCAGGGCGCGGCAGCGTGCCCCTCCCCCGTAGCTGTCGGCGCTCAGGCGTTCGGTACCGTACACGGGACCGAACAGGTTGCGGAAATCACTGTGTTCGAGATCACCACCCATGACGGACGTGTCCTCGGTTTGGACGGCATCGTGAAGTTCGCCCCCGTGAGTGTGCATCGTGACCCCCTTACGCTTCTTGTGGCCTCAAGTCTCGACAGTTAGCGTGATTTGTTCGTGATTTCACCACCGCCTTGCTGATTTCAGCAGAACCTCACGGCGCAATCACGGGCCAATCACAGTGCATGGTTCACCGTTCATCCCGTCGTGACACCAACTACGGGGAGATTTCAGATGAGCCATCCGCACGGGTCGACGATCGACGTCCACGCGCCGCGCGCGCCATACCACCACGGCTCTTACGGGCGTCTGTGCCCGGACCTTGCCCCGTGGACGGTCATCGGCGTGGCCGAGCACGAGCTGGACGCCTACCTGCTCGATGTGGCCAACACACGGATGATCGAGCGGCCCGGCCTGCTGCCGTCGGATATCGCCGGCTGCGCCGATCTCACCGAAGAGCTCGACCAGGCTTTCGGCTCGGACACGCCGGCCGGCTACACCTATTTCACGCAATTCGTCGATCACGACGTGACGTTCGACCCGACATCCTCGCTGATGCGCTTGAACGACCCCCGCGCTGCGACCAGCTTTCGCACACCCCGGCTGGATCTCGACAACGTCTACGGTCGCGGCCCGCACGAGAGTCCCTATCTGTTCAACCAGAACGACCGGGGCAAACTGTTGATCGGGGCGATCGCCGGCACCCGGCTGCGCGACCTGCCCCGCAACGCCCAGGGCCGGGCGCTGATCGGCGATATGCGCAACGACGAAAATGCCATGGTGAGCCAGCTGCAGCTGGCGTTCCTGCTGGCGCACAACACCCTGGTCGACCGTGCCCGCCAGAAAGGCATGGCCGATGCCTTCGAGAGCGCCAGGACAAGCTTGCGCTGGTTGTACCAGTGGGTGGTGTGGAACGACTTCCTCAAGCGGGTGACACTCGATGAGGTGCGTAGCGCGGCCCTGCAGCTGACCACCAAACCCGGTGGCCGCAAGGTATGGGAGCTGGGGCTCGACGACATCTACAGCTGGACGCAACAGCCGTTCATCCCGGTGGAGTTCGCGGTGGCGGCCTACCGCTTCGGCCACGCCATGGTCCGCAACAGCTATCAGACCAACCAGCCGCACCGCGGCGTGCGCAGCTTCGCCCCGATCTTCGACAACAGCGGGCGCCGCGACCCCGACGACCTGCGTGGGTTTCGCCCGCTGTGCAAGGAAAACACCTTGCAATGGGACTGGTTTCTCCCCATGACCAGTTCCAGCGGGGCGTTCCCACAAACGGCCCGGCGCATCGACACGCGCTTGGCCAACGCCCTGGCGTTTCGACACGACGCCGAGCCCGGCAACCCAATGAACGTGCTGGCCTTCCGCACGCTCAAGCGCGGCTTTGCCTTCGGCCTGCCCTCGGGCACCGACATGGCGCACAAGTACTGCATGACGCCGCTGGTGCTGGACGAGGGCGAACCGGACGCCCTGTGGTACTACCTTCTGCGCGAAGCCGAGAACGGCGGCGGCCAGACCCTGGGCCGGCTCGGCTCATCCATCGTCTGCGCCACCTTCGCCGGCCTGCTCAAGGGCGATCCGCACGCGTACCTGAACATGTGGCCGTGCTGGACACCCGACCAGGACGACCTGCTGTGCCCGGGCAAGGACAACATCGACGATCCGTCATGGACGCTGGCATCGATCATCCGTCTCGCCGGCCTGCCGGTGAGCGGCGACGACGTCGCCGAGCAGACCGGCAATGGCGGCGACACGCCGGGAGGCTATTGAATGAGCCGGCATTGCGCTCGCGCCTGCCTCATCGAGGCACTGGTGCGTGGCAGTTCGAGCCCAGCGTTGACGGGTGAGCGGCGAACCGTGATGCGTTGCGAGCGCACACGCAGCCCGTTCGCGCGACTGCGCGGGCGGTGGCGTGGTCGTGAGCGCGGCGGATGCTTCATCGACGGCCCGCTGATGCCGGCACGCACACCTTGTGCCGCTGAGCCCATTACGGCAGAGCACAGCGTGAATGGCGTGACGCCCGGTGTCAGCCTCGGCCGATGCCGGGCGCGGCGACGGTGAGCCGGGAGGGCTCGCGACGACCACCCGTTGCCGCGGTCGCCGCAGACCCTGTCAACCCGCCTGGATACCGAACTGTTGGCACATCGCCGCCAGCCCACCGGCGTAACCCTGACCGACGGCGTTGAACTTCCACTCGTCGTTGTGGCGGTAGATCTCGCCGAACACCAGGGCCGTCTCGGTGGAGTAGTCCTCGCCCAAGTCGTAGCGCAGGATCTCCTTGCCGCTCTCCTGATTGTCCAACCGGATGAAGGCATTCTGCACCTGGCCGAAATTCTGGCCTCGGGCCTGGGCATCGTGAATTGTCACGGTGAAGACCACGCGGGTGATATCGGCCGGGACTTTGGACAGATCGACGATCAATACCTCGTCATCCCCATCGCCGGCACCGGTGCGGTTGTCGCCGGTATGGGTGACCGAGCCGCAGGTCGACACCAGTTGATTGTAGAAAATGAAGTCCGCATCTCCGCGAACCTTGCCCGATGCAGTCAGCATGAAGGCCGAGGCGTCGAGGTCGAAGTCCGCCCCGTCGGTCACTCGCGAGTCCCAGCCCAGACCGACATGCACCAGCCGTAGCCCCGGTGCTTCCTTGGACAGCGAAAGGCGGCCCCCTTTGTTCAGCGTTACGGCCATCGTGTCATCTCCTTGCGTGGGTGATCGCGGTCAACGATACCGCACCCGGCTACCGGCACGAAACAGCCACTGCGGCAGCGCTTCGCGCCGGGCGGTTAGCAGACCGCCAGCTGCCGCATGACGTGCAGCAACACATTGCCACCTCGCGCCACCGCGGCCTTGTCGGTGAACTCCTCCGGCGCATGACTCACTCCGCCTTTGCTGGGGATGAAGATCAACCCCGCTGGGGCGATGGCGGCGAAAGTCTGGGCATCATGCCCCGCTCCGCTGGGCATGCGCCGATGGCGGTAACCCAAAACCCCAGCCGCCGCCTCGATCAGCCCGGTGACGCCATCGTCACAGGGCATGGGGGCGAGCCAACCCTTGTCCGCCACCGTCCAAGCCAGCCCGTGTGCATCGGCGGCGGCCGCCAGCTCGGCGCGGCAGGCCTCGGCGATGGCCTGCATCACAGCCTGGGATGTGTCGCGGCCGATAATGGAGAAGCTCGCCGAGCCCGGCACCGTGTGGGGAAAGTTCGGCCACAACTCGACATGCCCCACCGTCAGACGGGTCTGGTCGGTACCGTGCGCAGCGATAACGGCATCGATGCGGTCGACGAAGCGGGCCAACCCGCGAAACGCGTCCTTGCGCAGATCCATGGGCGTGGTGCCGGAATGATTGGCCTCACCGGTGAACCGCACCTGCCAGTTGAATACGCCCGAGATGCCGGTCACCGCGCCGATATCGTCGCCGTGGCGCTCCAGCACGGGACCTTGCTCGATATGCAACTCGACGAAGGCGTGGATATCGGCTCGGCGTGCCCCGAAGACGGCCTCCGGGTCCAGCCCTTGCAGGCTCATCGCCTCGGTCAGCCGCAGCCCGTTGTCATCGCTCGCCGCCAGCAGCCAGTCCCGATCGACCTGGCCGCAGATCGCCTGTGAGCCGAGCATGCCGCCGAAGCGGCCCTCCTCGTCCGCCGTAGCAACCACCTCAATGGGTCGCGCGGGCTGGAAACCCGCATCCTTGAGCGTGCGGATGCACTCCAATGCCGCGCACGCGCCCAAGGCGCCGTCCAGACGCCCGCCATTGGGGACAGTGTCCAGGTGGGAACCCGACAGCACGCAATCACCCGCGCCGGCCTCCCAGCGCCCGAACACATTGCCGGCGCCGTCCATCCAGCTGGTCAGCCCGGCCTCGCGACACGCTTCTTTGAACCAGCGCCGCCCGGCCATGTCCTGATCCGAATAGCTGGTTCGGTTTACCCCCGGCGTGCCGGCGATGGAACCGATGTGGACCAAGGTGTCCAGGTCGGCATGGAGCCGGTCCATATCGATGAACAGGCGGCTGAAGCGGTCATCCGGCATGAGTCCTCGCATTGCTGGCGATCATGGTCTAGTAATTATCATGATCAATTCATAGCGCGTCTTTATTTATCACTATGAATAGCCGCTGATGCAGCCAGTCGCAAGGAGACTGACCATGAAAACCCGCCGCTCCCGGATGGCCTGCGCGTTTGCGCTGGGCCTTGCCCTGGCCTCAACGGCCGTCGTCGCCCAAACCCCGCCCGGTGTCTTGATCGTGGCGCAGATCGCCGAGCCGAAGTCGCTGGACCCGCATGCGGTGACCGCAGTGAACGACTTCCGCATCCTGATGAACGTCTACGACGGCTTGGTCCGTTACAAGGACGGCACGTTGGAGGTCGAACCCGCACTGGCCGAGTCCTGGGAGATCAGCGACGACGGCACCGTGTACACCTTCACCCTGCGCGAGGGCGTGAGCTTCCACGACGGCACACCGTTCAATGCCGAGGCCGTGGTGTTCAACTTCCAGCGCATGCTCGATGAGGAACACCCCTACTACGACACCGGCCCGTTCCCGCTTGCCTTTTTCTTCAGTACCGTGGACACGGTCGAAGCGGTGGACGAGACGACCGTCCGCTTCACCCTGAAGGAGCCGTACGCGCCCTTCCTGTCCAACCTCGCCTACCCCACCGGGTTGATCGTCTCGCCGGCCGCCGTCGAGGCACACGGCAAGGACTTCGGGCGCAACCCGGTCGGCACCGGGCCGTTCAAGTTCGCGGAGTGGGAGAGCAACGCCAAGGTCGTGGTCGAGGCCAACCCCGACTACTGGGACGGCGCACCGTCCCTGCAAGCGGTGGTGTTCCGCCCGATCACCGATGCCAACACCCGGGTGGCGGAGATGCTCGCCGGCGGTGTCGACCTGATGGTCGAGGTCCCGCCGGACAATGTAGCCACCTTCAACGACGACCCGGGCTTCGAGGTGTTCGAGCAAGCCGGCCCGCATGTGTGGTTCCTGATCCTCAACACCAAGGAAGGCCCGTTCGCCGACAAGCGCGTGCGCCAGGCGGTGAACTATGCGATCGACAAGGAAACCCTGGTCAACGATGTCCTGCAGGGCACTGCGGAGGTCGCCGCCGGGCCCACGCCGCCGGCCTTCGCTTGGGCGTACAACGAGTCGCTGGAGCCCTACCCGCATGACCCGGAAAAGGCCAAGTCGCTGCTGAAAGACGCCGGCGCCGAGGGCGCGAGCCTGACCTTCTACGTGACCGAAGGCGGCTCGGGCATGCTCGACCCCATCCCCATGGGCTCGGCGATCCAGGCCGACCTGGCCGAGGTCGGCCTGGACGTAAACATCGAGACCTACGAATGGAACACCTTCCTCGGCAAAGTAAACCCGGGGCTCGAAGGCAAAGCCGACATGGCCGAGATGGCCTGGATGACCAACGACCCGGACACCTTGCCCTACCTGACTCTGCGCACCGAGGCCTCGCCGGACAACGGCGGCTTCAACTCCGGCTACTACGCCAACCCGGAGGTCGACAAGCTGCTGGAAGCCGCGCGCCGCGCCACCGACCAGGCCGAGCGTGCCAAGCTGTACAAAGAGATGCAGACCATCGTCCACGAGGACGCGCCCTGGGCGTTCATCGCCAACTGGAAGCAGAACGCGGTCGCCAGCGAGCGGGTCGAGGGCTTCGCCTTGCAGCCGTCGTTCTTTCTGCTGTTGCACGATGTCGTGAAGCAGTAACGCCGCCGTCATGGCCGGGTACATCGCCAGGCGCCTGCTGGCCGCCATTCCGGTGTTGCTGGGGTTGACCGTCATCGTCTTCTTGATGATGGCGGCCATCCCCGGCGACCCGGCCACTGCGATCCTCGGGTCCTACGCCACACCCGAGAACGTGGCGCGGCTCAATCGTGATCTGGGGTTGGACAAGCCGCTGCCGCAGCAGTACGTCGTCTGGCTGGGCAACCTGCTGGAAGGCGACCTGGGGCGCTCCTACAGCCTCAATCGGCCGGTGGCCGACGAGGTGTTCGAGCGCTTCGGCGCCACGCTGATCCTGGCCGGGGCCTCGCTGCTGCTGTGCACGGTCTTCGGCCTGCTGGCCGGCATCGCCTCGGCCGTGCGCCAGTTCGGCTGGACCGACCGCATCATCACCTTGTTCGTGCTGATCGGCCTGTCCACGCCCTCGTTCTGGCTCGGGTTGCTGCTGATCATGCTGTTCGCCGTGCACTGGCAGCTGCTGCCGGCCAGCGGCATGTACGCCATCTACGGCGGCGGCGACCTGCCCGACCTGCTCATGCATTTGATGCTTCCCGCACTGACGCTGGCGGTGGTCGCTACCGGCGTGGTGGCGCGGCTCACCCGCGCGGCCATGTTGGAGGTCCTGCGCCAGGACTACATCCGCACCGCCCGCGCCAAAGGCGTGTCGGAACGGCGGGTGATCTACCGCCATGCCTTCAAGGCCGCGCTGGTGAGCGTGATTCCGGTCATCGGCATCCAGGCGGGCTTCGTGCTCGGTGGGGCGGTGTATATCGAAACGGTGTTCCAGTGGCCGGGCATCGGCCGCATGCTGGTGACTGCGATCTCCACCCGCGACATCCTGCTGGTACAGGGCGGCGTCATCGTGGTGGCGGCCAGCTATGTCCTGTTCAACCTGCTGGCGGACATTCTGCAGACGGTCATCGACCCGAGGCTCAAGTCATGAGCGGTGGCCGCCCGGGGTTCTGGACATTGCTGCTGGCCAATCGCCTGGCCGCCATCGGGCTGGCCCTGCTGGCGCTCATCGCCACCATCGCGCTGCTGGCGCCCCTGCTCCCCCTGCCCGACCCCGACATCACCGCGCCAGCGAACCGCCTGCTGCGTCCGGGGGCCGAGGGCCATCCGCTGGGCACCGATCATCTGGGCCGCGATGTGCTCTCGCGCCTGGTCTGGGGCGCACGCGTGTCCTTGGCGGTGGGGCTGTCGGCCACGCTCATCGCCGCGCTGGTCGGCTCGTTCATCGGCCTGGTGGCGGGTTTCGCCGGTGGGCGGACGGACAACCTGATGATGCGTGGCATCGACATGCTCATGGCCTTCCCGTACATCCTGCTCGCCTTGGGGATCGTCGCCGTGCTGGGACCGGGGCTGCTCAATGCCTTGTATGCCATCGCGCTGGTGAACATCCCCTTCTTCGCGCGCAACATCCGCGGCGTGACCCTGGGTTTCGCCCGCCGGGAATTCGTCGATGCCGCGCGGCTGTCCGGCAAAGGACCGGCACGGGTGTTGTTCGGCGAAGTCATGCCGAACGTGCTGCCGACCATCGTCATCACCATGTCCACCACCGTGGGCTGGATGATTCTGGAGACCGCAGGCCTGAGCTTTCTCGGGCTGGGTGCGCAGCCACCGCAGGCGGACCTGGGCTCGATGCTCGGCGAGGGGCGCAAGCTGCTGTTCACCGCGCCGCATGTGTCGATCATCCCGGGGTTGGCGATCTTCATCCTGGTGATGAGCATCAACCTGGTGGGCGACGGTATCCGCGATGTGCTCGACCCGCGGCTGCGCTCCGGTGCCCTGGCCAGCCCGTCCGCGGCCACCCGCGTGGACCGGCCGGCGGCCTACGACAAGGCCGATGACGGGGCCGTCAACGACGCCGCCCTGAGCGTGCGCGGCCTGCGCACGGATTTTCGCATCGGCCGCGAGGTGTACAAGGCCGTGGGCGGGGTGAGTTTCGATGTCGGGCGGGAGGAGTGCCTGGGGCTGGTCGGCGAGTCCGGTTCGGGCAAGTCGGTGACGGCGCTGTCCCTGCTGAGCCTGGTGCCGACACCGCCGGGGGCCATCGTCGGTGGGCGCGTACTGTTCGACGGGCGGGACTTGCTGGCCTTGTCCGCGCGCGAGCTGCGGCAGCTGCGCGGGAATCGGCTGGCCTATGTGTTTCAGGACCCGCTGACGACGCTGCATCCCTTGTTCACCGTCGGCGAGCAAATCGTCGAGGGCATACGCGCCCATCAGCCATTGAGCTATCGCCAGGCCTGGAGCAAGGCAGTCGATCTGCTGAACCTCGTGCACATTCCCAACGCCGCCAGCCGTGCCGGCGCCTATCCGCACGAGCTCTCCGGCGGCATGCGCCAGCGGGTGTGCATCGCCATGGCCCTGGCCAACGATGCGGACGTGCTGATCGCCGACGAGCCGACCACGGCGCTGGATGTCACTGTCCAGGCGCAGGTGCTCAAACTGATCAACCGCCTGCGCGCGCAGCGGCACACCGCGGTGTTGTTCATCACTCACGACTTCGGCGTGGTCAGCCAGCTCTGCGACCGGGTGGCGGTGATGTACGCCGGGCGCATCGTCGAGATGGGCTCGGTGGACGATGTGCTCGAGCGCCCTGCCCATCCGTACACGCGCAAGCTCATCGATTGCGTACCGGTGCTGGGCCAGCCGGAGCGCCGTTTGGATGCCATCGCCGGCCTGCCGCCGGCGGTCAACCGGCTGCCGGAGGGTTGTGCCTTCGCCGAGCGCTGCCCGCGGGTGCAGGACGATTGTCGGCAGGGCGAGATCGGCCTGGACGAGGTCGCCCCCGGGCGCCAGGCGCGTTGCCTGTATCCACTGGAGGGGACGGCATGAGCGGGCAGACAATCCTCGAGGCCCGCGAACTGACCCGCCGTTTCGGCGGCGGGCGAACGTGGCTGGGCACCGTCAAACCCGCGGTGCACGCCGTGCAGGCGGTCGACCTGCGCGTCGAACGCGGCGAGACTCTGGGCGTTGTCGGCGAGTCCGGCTGCGGCAAATCCACGCTGGCGCGCATGCTGGTGGGCCTGGACACCCCCAGCGAAGGCACGCTGCATCTCGATGGCAAAGACGTCACCGCACTGGCCGGCCACAACCCGCGCGCGCTGGCGAAGACCATCCAATACGTATTCCAGGACCCGGTTTCCGCCCTCAACCCGCGCAAGACCATCCGCCGCATCCTCGAAGCGCCGATGATCCACCTGCTGGGCTACGACGCCGACCGCCGCCGGCAACGGCTGGATGAGCTCATGGACGCCGTGCGCCTGCGGCCGGAGTTCCTCGAGCGCTACCCGCATGAGTTCTCCGGCGGGCAGGCCCAGCGCATCGGCATCGCCCGCGCACTGGCGGCCGATGCGCGGGTCATCGTATTGGACGAGCCGGTGTCTGCGCTGGATGTCTCGGTCCAGGCCCAAGTGTTGAACCTGCTGGCCGAGCTCAAGCAGGCGTTCGGCCTGACCTACGTCTTCATCAGCCACGACCTGTCAGTGGTGGAGAGCGTCAGCGACCGCGTGGCGGTGATGTACTTCGGCCGCGTGGTCGAGTTGGGCACGGCACGGGCCGTGTACGCCCGACCCCGCCACCCCTACACCGACCTGTTGATGCGCTCCGCCCCCACGCCGGGCAAGCGCGCGGCCGATGTGGACGACGAGTTGGCCGAACTGCCCGACCCGCTCAAGCCGCCCCCCGGCTGCGCCTTTGCCGGCCGCTGCCCACGCGCCAGCGAGCGCTGCCGCAGCGAGCGCCCGTTGCTCAGCGGCGTACCGGGACACCGTTCGGCATGTCATCATCCGCTGCATTCATCGGGGGATGAGGGTCCATGACAAACCACGAGACCGGCGACGCTGCGGCAACGCCGGCCATTGCCGCACGACTCAAACGCCACAACACCATCAGTGAGCAGATCAAGGACTGGATCGTCGAGCGGGCGCTCAAACCCGGCGACCGCCTGCCCGGCGAGCGCGAGCTGATCGAGATCTTCGGCGCCTCCAAAAGCTCGGTGCGCGAGGCGCTCACCGCCCTGGAGGTGCAGGGGCTGGTCAAGCTGCGCACCGGCCCCGGCGGCGGGGCCTTCGTCGCGGCCATCAGCGACGGGCGGGCGATGGAACTGCTGTCCAATTACTTTTTCTTTCAGAAGCCGGGTATCGGTGATATCTACGAGCTGCGCATACAACTGGAACCGGAACTCGCCGCCAGCCTGTCCGGGCGCCTGACCGAGGCGGACTTCCAGCGGCTGGAGCGCACGCTGCGGCTGTATACCCGCCCGCCGACCACCAGTGGCGAAGAGTACGCGCAACGCCTCGCGGAGCTGGACTTCCATTCGGTACTGGCGGCGCTATGCCCCAACCCGCTGCTGGGCTTTGTCTGCGGATTCCTGCAGAACCTGCTGCGCAACCTCACCGTATGCCGGCGCATTTACGACCAACCCCAGCCGCGCCTGCGCGAGCATGCCATGCACTACCAGCAGCGGCTGCTGCATGCCTTGCGCGATGAAGACCCGGACGCCGCCCGCACCATCATGCGTGAGCACATGCTCGCAGCGCAGGCGTACATGGCGCATTGCGAGGCGCAGGTGAAGGAGGGTTTCTTGCGCTTGTAGGCCCTTGCGCGACATCACCCACGCCATGCGCCAGACCGACAATCATGACGGCTTCGGCCGATGGCGCATGGCGGGTATCGCTGCGCTCAACCCACCCTACATTGGATAGTAACTGTCAGTTGGATAATGACCGATTACGTTCGCCGTGACCCATCTGGCGGGCCTCACGCGTCGATGGCGCCGCGTACCGCGGATTTGGCCACCGTCCGCGGCGAGGCCAGGTACACACGGGCGGCGGGGTGGCCGCTGCGGCCGGTGAAATTACGGCTGGTGGCGAAGATGGCGACGTCGTCGGCCTCCAACGACCCGATGCCGGCGTTGATACAGGCGCCGCAGCCGGTCTTGAGGATGCGCGCCCCGCAGGCTTCGAGGATATCCAGGTAACCCAGGCGGCGGGCGGCGCGGCGCACGGCCTGGGTGGCCGGCACCACGTAGAAGCGCACGCCCGGTGCGACCCGCTGCCCGGCGATGGCCATGGCGGCGGCGGCCAGATCGTCGAGCTTGCCCCCGGTGCATGAGCCGATGAAGGCGGTTGTGATCGGCCTGCCCTTGACCAGGCGCGCGGGCACGACATTGTCCGGCGAAGACGGCTCGGCCACCTGGGGCTCGAGGTCCGATAAATCCAGCTGGCACACGTGGTCGTAGGCGGCGTCCGCATCCGCCTGCATCCAGTCCAATGGACGCACACCGCGATCATCCACGAACCGCCGCGTGCTGTCGTCCGGGGCGATCAACCCGCTGATGGCGCCGGACTCCACGGCCATATTGGTCAGGGTCATGCGCTCGTCCATCGACAACTGCCCGAGCACGGGGCCGACGAACTCCAGTACCCGCCCCAGGGCGCCGTCGGCCCCGAGCACCGACAACAGCTTGAGCACGATGTCCTTGGCATGCACCGCGTTGGGCAGATGACCGTTCAACTCCACGCGGATGGTCGGGGGCACGATCATCCAGGTGCGCCCGGTGGCCAGAATCTGCGCCATGTCCGAGCTGCCGACCCCCAGCCCCAAGGCCCCGAAGGCGCCGTAGGTGCAGGTATGCGAGTCGGTGCCGGCAATGACCGCCGCCGGGGCGATGAGTCCGGCTTCGGGCAGCAGCACATGGCAGATACCCTGGGCGTCCCCGGGCGAGACTTGGTCGAGAAAGCGGCAATCGTGCCGTTCGGCGAAACGACCCATGACCTTGTACAAGGCCGATGCCCGCGGATCGCCGCGGATATCGCTGGTCTGGATGAGGTGATCGGCGACCAGCACCACCCGCTGCCGGTCCCACAACGTGGCATCGAGGCCGAACTGGCGGGTGAAGATCCGGTCGATGGGGCCGGTGACGCCATCGTGCAGCAGGGCCAGGTCCACTGCAATTTCCAGCGCATCGCCCGGCGCGACCACCGTCCGCCCGCTGGCGCGGGCGAGTATCTTCTCCACCAGGGTCATCGGCCGGCTGGGGCGCACGGGCGCTTCGTCCGCGCGGCCACCGGCCCGACGCCAGGCGAACAACCCGCCTGCGGCGATGATCTCGCGAATCAGCGGCGCCGGCGGCTCGCGGTCGATGAGCTCCACCGGAAGGCCGATATTCACCGCATTGCGGAAGAACATCTCACCGAAGGAACGCGCGCGCACTACCCGGATGCCCGAGGCCTGAATGGCCAGCGGCGCGTGTTCGCGTGCCGACCCGCAGCCGAAATTCTCCCCCGCCTCGATGGCGTCGTATTCCGACAGCCAGTTGCCCTCGAGCATGTGTTCGAACGCGTAGCGGGCCAGGCGCGAGGGATCGGCATCCGAACAGCGGAACGCGGGGATGATGTCGTCGGTGGTTATGTTGTCGCCTAGCCGCAGGATGCGGTCGGGGCTCATCGCAGGGGCCTTCCCTGGTTCATGGACTCACTAGGAGGCTGACGGACGTGAGACTGTTCTACTGCGGAAAGCTGAATGCTGGCCATATTTTCCGATCCTTTTTGTCAGATAGCTACGGCTATCTTCCGCAAACGATCGGAAAATCTGTCTCAACCTCAGCTTTTCCTCGTCACGAACGCTCAAGTCCGTCAGCCTCCTAGTAACAGTAACAGTAGCCTCGTCCTGGCGGTGTGCCAGTGTGTGTAACGAAAGTC
>CBFGWV010000093.1:0-15631 GCA_965652545.1 uncultured Candidatus Competibacteraceae bacterium
TCGGCAGGCTCAACACCGCATCGCCCAAGTGGTCGAGCTGGATCAGCAGGATGCGTTGGGGTGCGTGGTGCTGATGGCGGTGTCGTGCTGGCATCCGGGAGATAGAACGTCCACTTGAGATGGTGCTTGTGTTGACAACGGTTGCGGGTACAACCTGTCGTCTGTGTATTCCATATGCAGATCTTTGGGCCAACCATGAGAATTGCTGAGGTGCTGCTCGATCAGGTGCTCTTCAATCTCGACGCCGACACGTTCCGGCAGTTTACGGCCTTGCTCGATGCGCCGCCCACGCCGAATTCCGGGCTGGAACGGCTCATGGCCGTCAAGGCGCCCTGGAATAACGGCGGTTCGTGAGCCCGTGTTGTCGCCCCACGGCATACGGTAAACCCCCCAGCCCGCGTCTATATTCTCCTTAGCTGGCAAGACGTTGCACGCCCACAGGAAGGGGGATGTATGGCAATCCGGATCGATGGCCAATCGAAGCGCTTAGGTCTGGCGCTATCCGGCGGTGGTTTTCGCGCCGCGGCGTTTCATTTAGGTGTATTCCGCAAGTTGCAGGCGATGGGTCTCCTATGGAAGGTGGACCTGCTCAGCTGCGTCAGTGGCGGGAGCATTGCCGGGGCGTTTCTCGCCGCCAACTGGGGTGACGATGGCGCGCTGGACCGCTTGCATGACTATCTGGCCACGCGCTCGATCGCTGTGTCCTCGGTGCTCGCCGGCGCGCTCAACCCGTTCTCCACCCGCCTGGGTGAACTGGCCGAGAGCTACGATCGCGACCTGTTCCAAGGCCGTACGCTCAGCGCCCTGGGCGGTGGCCCGCGGTTGTATCTGAACGCCACCAACCTCTCTAGCGGCAACATGTTCTTCTTCGTCTGCGGCGGTGATAAACCCGCGGAGATGGGCGAGTGGGAACAGGGCGTGGTGGCGGCGCCGGATTTCCCCCTGGCCAAGGCGGTGGCGGCCTCGTCGGCGTTTCCGCCGGTGTTTCCGCCGCTTCGCGTGGACCGCGACCAGTATCCCGGCCAGGGGGTGGACTACGTCACCCTGTCCGACGGCGGTGTGTACGACAACCTGGGCGTGAACCCGCTGCTGCGTTTACAGCGCAACCCCCTCGACTACGCGCTGGTCAGCGACGCGGGCAAGCCGTTCGCGATCGACTATGAGCCCACCGAGGCGGGCACGCTGGTGCTCAAGGCGGCCATCGACATCCTGATGGAGCAGGTGCGCGGGCTGCAGTTCAAACGCCTGGAACTGAGCTGGCGATCGGAGCAGGGGCCGAAGCCGCTGTGGTTCTCCATCGACAGCCGGCTGGGCGAGGCCAGCCCGGGCGATGCGGTGTTCGCCTCGAACATCCGCACCAACCTCGCCCGTCTGCGAAGCGAGGAGCTGGCCATTCTCGGCCGGCACGCGCAGAACCTGCTCACGCACCGGATCGCGACCTACGCCCCGGAGCTTGGGACGGCAACGTGAATGCCGCGCTGATCTGGCAGGACAGAGCCCGCATCGACAGCGGGCAGCCGTGTGCGCACGCCATCGTGATCGGCGTCGGCGACTACCCGTACCTGGTGGACGGCAGCGGGCCGTTGACCGACAAGAACGGCGGGTTGCGGCAGCTGTCATCGCCGCCGGAGTCGGCCATGACCTTCGCCCGCTGGCTGCTGGATGCGTTCCACAACCCCGACGCGCCGCTGGCGTCGCTGAGCCTGCTGGTGTCTGATGCGCAGGCGCGCCCCTTCGAGCACCCGCGGCTCGGCGCGCCGGTTCAGCCGGCGGTGGCGGACAGTGCCGGCACGGTGGCCGCGCTGCGCGCATGGAAGGCGCTGGGCGATCGCAACGAGCGGAACCTGATGCTGTTTTTCTTCTGCGGCCATGGTGTGGCGCGTGGGCTCGAGGGCCTTACGCTGCTGCTGCGTGATTACGGCGAGGTGTCGGACATGCCCATGGAGGGGGCGATCGACTTCGCGGCATTCCAGCGCGGCATGGCGCAATGCGCGGCTTCGTACCAGTGCTTTTTCGTCGATGCCTGCCGGCAGGTGTCGGATATCGCGCGCAACACGACCGAGTCGGGGCGCAAGGTGATCCAGGACGACATCAACCGGCCGTTCGCTTCGGACTGGAACTACGCTGTCCTGTACGCCACCCTCGAAGGCGAAGCCGCCTACGGGCGGCGCGACAAGCCCAGCTTCTACACCGAGGAGCTGATCCGGGGCCTGGAGGGTACCGCCGCCAACAACCGCAACGCCGACGGCCAATGGCGGGTGAGCACCAGCGACCTGAACGCCGCGATCCATCGCGGGCTGTCGCTACGGGGCCCTCGGATCAAGAACCCGGCGGTGCGTCTGGTGGAGTTTGAATTTCACACGCCCAAACACCCGCCGCGGGTGCCGGTTACCGTGTTTTGCGACCCGCACGAGGACACCGCGCTTGCGGAGCTCTCCTGCACCAGCAATGGCGTGGTCGTCGATCGCCGGGACCCGTCGCCGGACGATTGGAGCACCGAGCTGCCCTTCGGTGTGTACGACTTTCAGGCGCGTGTCGATACGCGCACCGGCCGCCGCGCCGGTGAGATGGTGCTGCCGCCCTACCGCGAGCTGAAGATCAAGGCAGCGCCATGAGCGTGCGCATGGCGGCCCGTGCCCTGCTGAACCAGCGTGAGGCCAGCGCTGGGCTGGTGGGCAGTGTGTACCGCGACGATCCAGCCCGTGGCGCGGTGTTCGTCGCCCAGGTGACGGTGCCCATGGTCGACTTCGCCAGCGGCCGTATGGACCGTATACGCGAACTGGAAGGCGCCCCGAGCGGGCGCTACCTATTGCAGCTCTTGCTGCCCAACGGGCAGGTGGCCAGCCAGGGCTTCGAGATTGCCGCCGGGCGCGATACGCCTGTGGTGGTGGATGTGCCGCACGAGGGGCCGGCGGAGTGGACTTCGCTGCATGCGTTGAAGGGGGCGTTCTCCGCGGTTGCCCGGTTCGCTATGCCGCCGCGCCTTGATAGCGTGCTTAGCCCCGACAGCCAGTACGACGTCGCGCTGAATGTCGAGTCCATCCGCCCGCCGCGCGATTACGCGGCGCTGCGCGGCGACCCCGAGCACGGATTTGCCTTGCGCTTTGTCCCGCCGCAGGCCGCTGGTGCGGGCATGGTGACGCCTTCGCGCATCGCAGAGATGATCCGGGCCGACCTCACGGTCGCCGAGGCCGAGGCTGTGCTGGGGCCCGGCGTGGAGGTAGCCACACCCGTGCAGGAGGGCTACGAGCACGCGCTGTTCGAGTTTGTGCACGCCGGCGCCTTGGGCGATGCGGCTCAGCGCGGCTGGTTCCACTTCGGCCCGGGCACGGACCTGGCGCGGGCGTATCTGCTGGTGAGTTCCGCCCGTGGCGCCTCGCTGGTGTGCCTGCCGGTGCCGTGGACCCGTGAAGGGGAAGAGGTGGAGGTCGAGCTGCTGCTCGATAAGTCGCTGGGTGATGGCGCGCCGAGGTATTCGCTGACCATCGGCGACCCGATGATCAACACGGCGCTGGGTTACATCAACAACGGCGCGTTGCACGAGGCGGCGCGGCTGATCGACTTCGAGACCGCGCGGGACCTGCTGTTTAACAAGATCAGCAGCCCGCTGGCGGCCACCATCGGTGGCTATCTGTTGGTGCTGGGGCTGGATCGCAGCGCCTACCGCGAACGCTCGGCCGACTGGAAAGACTGGATCGACAACCTGGCCAACTGGTTCGAGTGGCTGCCCGATGGTGCCATTCTGCGTTCGGCGCTGTACGTCGTGCTGGGCGACAAGGACCGCGATGGCGCGTACCGGGCGCTCATCGCCGCCTGCGACCGCGGCCTGCCGTTCTTCACCTTCGGCCTGCGCCTGTTGCTGGAGGGGCTGCGCCGGTTCGCCAACGAGGGCGAGGCCGACGCCGCGCGCCGCCTGGCGCTGTTCGAGTCCATCGCCCAGGTCAGCGACCCGGCGCACAACTTCCTCTCGATAGACATTGCGCAGCGCTGGCGGCACGAGCAACTGCCACGGTAGGGAGGAGGCGCCCATGGCGGAAACACTCACCATCACGATGCTGCCGGCCAAGGAGGGCGACTGCCTGCTGGTCAGCTACGGCCCGCCCGATGCGCTGCGCTATGTGCTGATCGACGCCGGGCGCGACTGGACCTACAAGCACGCCCTGGCGGCGTATCTGGCCGAGCGCGGTATCGACACGCTCGAACTGCTGGTGGTTACTCACGTGGACCGCGACCACATCGACGGCATGCTCTCGTTGATGCGCGATCCGGCTCTGGCGCTGCGGGTGCGCAACGTGTGGTTCAACACCTGGGATCACCTCGGCGGTGGTGTGGTCCGGGTGCCTGAGATCGAGGACGACCTGGAGTCGTTCGGCGCGAGGATGGGCGAGGAGCTCAGCGGGCTGATCGTTCGGCATGGTTGGCCGTGGAATGCCCAGTTCGGGGGTGCGGCGGTCGAACTGGCGCCGCCGCCGGCCGACAACGTCATCGAGTTGGGCGGGCTGCGGCTGACGCTGCTCTCGCCCAGCCGCGAGAAGCTCGAGGCGCTCAAACCGGTGTGGGCCAAGGAATGTCGAGCGGCCGGCATCACCCCCGGCGCGATTCTCCAGGAGTACCAGGCCGAGGAGCCGCTGGAGGACGACATCGAAGCCTTCGGTGCGGTCGATATCGAAGCGCTCGCCGCCGAGCCGTTCAGCGAAGACGGGTCTGAGGCAAACGGCTCGAGCATCGCCTTTCTGCTCGAGTACGCCGGGCGGCGCGTCCTGCTGGCCGGCGATGCGCACACGGATTTGCTCGTGCGGCAGTTGCGCGCATTGGGTGCTGCCGAGGGGGCGCCGCTACGTGTGGACGCCTTCAAGCTCCCCCACCACGGTAGCAAGTACAACCTGTCGGCAGAGCTGCTCGGGCTGCTGGATTGCCGGCATTTTCTGGTGTCGACCAACGGCAATTACTTCAAGCACCCCGAAGACGTCGCCATGGCGCGGCTGGTGAAGTACGGCTGCTCCGACGCCACGGTCCACTTCAACTACCGGACGGCGTACAACGCCCATTGGCACAACGATGGCTGGCAGCGCCGGTACCGCTACCGTGTGGAGTATCCCGAGCCGGGGCGGGACGGGTACAAGTCGCTGGTGCTCTGAAGGGGCCTGCTCGGCCTTTCGTTGTCAATGGGCGCGTCGATGCTGGCCGCGCAAAGCCTGCGTTGTCGCAGGCTTTAGACTCTGCTGGCGGATGTGTTCAAACCCTCTCCAGCGCCAGCGCAATGCCCTGGCCGCCGCCGATGCACAAGGTCACGATGCCGCGCGTGCAGCCGTCGCGCTGCATGGAATGCAGCAGACGCGTGGTCAGCACCGCGCCGCTGGCACCGATCGGGTGGCCGTGGGCGATGGCGCCGCCTTCCACGTTGACGACGTCCTCGGCAAAACCGAGCTCGCGCAGGCAGGCCAGGGCGATGGCGGCGAAGGCTTCGTTAATCTCCACCCGGTCGACCTCGCCGACGCTCCAGTCGGCCCGCGCCAGCGCCTGGCGCACCGCCGGTACGGGGCCCAGGCCGAACATTCCCGGCTCCACGGCGCCGAGACCGTAGCTGACCAGCCGCGCCATCGGGGCCAGGCCGTTGCGCTCGGCCCAACTGCGCTCGGCGACGATCATTGCGGACGCGCCGCTGTTGAGGCCAGGGGCGTTGCCGGCGGTGATGGTGCCGTCTTTGCGGAATGCCGGTTTGAGTTTGGCGAGTGTTTCAGCGGTGGTTTCGGGGCGGTTGTGCTCGTCTTTGGCGAAGAGGACTGGGCCTTTGCGGCCGGGGATGTCGACGGCGGCGATTTCGGCCTCGAACGCGCCCCTGGCCTGGGCGGCGGCAAAGCGCTGCTGCGACCGCAGCGCCCAGCGGTCCTGGTCGTCGCGACTGATGCCATTGCGCGTCACCAAGTCCTCGGTGTGCCAGCCCGAGTGCTCGTCGCTGAACGCATCGTTGAGCCCGTCGTAGAGCATGCTGTCGAACATCGTCACGTTGCCCATGCGTGCACCCCAGCGGCCTTGCGGCAAGAGATAGGGCGCGCGGTCCATGTTCTCCATGCCGCCGGCGATGGCGCAGCGGGTCATGCCTGCCCATATCTCCAGGGCCGCGCTGGCCACCGCCTGCGCGCCGGAGCCGCAGACGCGGTTCACGGTGAGTGCCGGCACATCCACGGGAAGCCCGGCGGCGATGGCGGCCTGGCGGGCCGGGTTCATCTTCACGCCGGCCTGGATGACATTGCCCATGATGACCTGCTCCACCTTGTCGGCGGGCAAGCCAGCGCGCTGGAGGCATTCGCCGATGGCGGCCGCGCCCAGGGCGGGTGCGGCGATTTCCTTGAGTGAGCCGCCATAGGTGCCGATGGCGGTGCGCACCGGGTGGCAGAGGACGACGTCGATCTTGCTCATGCTGTGGCTCCGTTGGATAGCCAGGTTTCGATGATCTCGCGCGAGGGTATGCCGCCGGCATGCACGACTTTGCCGTCGACGACCACACCCGGTGTGTTCATCACGCTGACGAAGGTTACGATCAAACGCATCGTCAAGACCTTGCGCAGGATCACGATTTCCGGCAATGACGGGGCGATGACGCTCATCATGAACGCCTCGGGCACGTACCCGTGAATGCCGGCGCCGATACCGATGCACGCTCTTGAAGCCGGCATCGATGCGCTCGGCCAATCCCATGCGCGTGCGGCGAAGATCACGCTGACGGTGCCAGTGCGGTGATCAGGGCTCGCTTCATCATCGGATCATTCGTTGATCAAGGTTCGATGTAGCGGAAATGCTGGTGACTGCGAAACACCGCGCCGTCCCGCCGGTCATTGAGCCCTTGGCCGGCTCTGGGCCCGCGTACGCCTGCGCAATCACCCCGGGGGCGGGGCATGGTGTCAGGAGTGTGAAATCGACGATAGCCGCGCTTGAGATGAAGTCAATGAGCTAACGACCTATCTCAAGAGAGTAGGTGCACTATCCGTCCGTTTATATTAATCAAATTTATCTTAACCGTCATTTGCTTTTAACAGTCATTCCCTAGCTTCTTCTCCCGTGAACGCAGTTGCGCTGTTGGGTGCGTCAAACGTCTATGGGGAGTAAGGTAATGACTGTTGCAGGAAGCGAAAAAGTTGGTGGGAGTCACTTCAATCGCCCTGATCCATTATCCACTGCCACCAAGGCCGACTTTGAATTTGTGGCCAGGTCTGTCGTTAATGCTGATGACCCGGCTAATGCGCCAGATGATTCTCTAGACAGTACTTCGAGCCCCATAGAGGGCGAAGGTCCGGAAAATGCCGAGGCGTTTCGCGCTAAGGCGGAAGATAACGGCTGGACAGTTGTCGAAGAGGATGATGAGCTGCCGCCAATGGACAATCTGAAGCCAGCGCGTCAAGATGAGACAACGCTGACCTATCAATATAAAGGCACGACTTATGCTGTTTCAGAGCATGTGACGCCTTTTAAGTATTCAGTGCTGGAAAGCAAGCTGGCCGGGGTGGAGATCAGGCGAACAGACAACAATATCAACATCAATGTTCCCGAGTCAGCCGCCACTGATTTCATGAATGCAGAGACAACCGAAGGTGGGAAGACAGTCTCTGAGCTATTCAACGAGAACATGAAGAACGAGTGGAGCAGCCTAGATCTTTCCGACCCGCGTCGGCAATACCTCGAACTTTTGCAAGCGCAGGCTGCCTTGGTCGGTGGCTATGATTACCTCCCCAACCTGACAAAGCAGGGCGTCGGTAGCGATACCACCAGCGTGTTGCCTGATCCCGTTGTCATGGACGCGGCCAGTACCTATGGTTTGCTGAAAGAAGAGGACATTGGTCGGAAGCTCTCCGAGCTGGCGGAAGACGAAAGCATTGTTGCGGGTATTGACGGCTTTATGGAGGACGCTGTCAGTAAAATAAAAGACAAGAATGGCTTGACCAATAAAGTCTATGCCACAATGACCAGCGATGAATACAAGGATATGCTTGAAGGGATGGACCCCGACGGCGCTCGCGTACGTTTCGCCAACGACCTCAAGTCGCTTGAAATGTTGGACGCAGACAAGGCTGCGGCCTTGCGGAACGATATGGTTGGCGCAGAGCTGATCGATAAGCTCGATGAGATTGTTTCAAGCGGCAGTTATACCGACGAAGCGCTACCGCTGGCGATACAAGATCAAACATTGCTTGCCTTTAATCAGTTATACCGCAGTATTTCGGCGACCCGGAATGCCGACAAGATGATTCAAAACTATCTTAAAGGTAAAGAAGGTATTGACAGTGTGCCGGAGCATTTGCGAGAGAAAGCCAGGGGACTTAAGCAGGCCTATACTATATTCACTGACTCGATTCTGGAGTCCTTCAAGAAAAATGGCCAGTTCGATGTAAACGATGCGGCAAGAAATATGGCCGGCATGGTCAAGTCTGCCGGGAAGGGCTTGAATGGTTACGCCATCATGGCCCTTGAGAAGCTGAATGCCGGTGGCTATCTATCCACCGTAGGTGGCGCCGCGGCCATCACGGCCGGCATCTATATGCTTACAAAGACAAAAGGCGACACGCCGGAGGAGCGAATAGCCGCCGCCAGAGCCTTTAGTGGTGCGATGAGTACGTTGCCTTACATGGCCAAGGTGGTCGCCTCGCCTTTGGGTAAGGCATTGAATAATCCGGGTATGCTGGTCATGCTGGGCCTGGAGAATAATACTCAACTGCAAGAGATGTTTGGCAAGCATTTTCCAAAATCTGATGACAGCATTACTGCGGTTAAAGCCACTGGAAGTATCTCCGAATTTCAATTGGACGATCTGGTGCCGGATGGTGGAACCGCGGAGCGGTGGGCGGCAGACCTCGAGCGGCGGTTGAACAGTTTTGCCGATGGCGAAGATGGAGCGCGCAGCACTGTATCCAATAGTGATTTCCGTGAGAGCTATTCTGCGACCTCTGAGATATTGGAGGACGTTGAATCCCGCCAGGGCTCAGTTTTTCAGGATGCAGTGGATGACATGCCAGAGGCTGAGCGATCCGCCGTGCTGCGAGCCGCTGATGAGCAGATTCGCAACGGAGGAGGGGACCCCAGTAAAGTCCCGACATCGACCAAGCTACGGCTATTCGGCACCGTGTTCAATGTGGCGGCGGCGTTGGGGGGTGAGTTTGCGGGTGGAATACTCGACATCGTCATGGGCGGTATGACGCTGGATAAGCTTGTCGGTAACCCGAATGCCTTGCCGGGGGAGTACGCAGGGGCCTTGTTGCAAATGGGCGCAGGCGTGGGCGGGGTTGTGGCAGGTGGGGCCACTCTGGCTGCGATGATTACGGGCTCCACAGTTCTGGCGTCGGTCGCCGGTGGCGCTGCCGTGGTCGGCTTCGGTTTGGGGGCGATAGCTCTGATAGTCATTGGTGCTGTCGCCAAGCAGAAGCAAGAGCAGGCCCTCAATGATACTGCGCAGGATTTTAAGGATTGGGAGACGCTTGATGTCACTGAGGACAACTGGGGTGATAAATTCAACTATTTGCAAAATGCTCGGTATGCATACAATTACGAATATGGCTCTGGAGATTATTTTAAGCATTTCCCGGACGACAAGCCCGTGTGGGAAGCCCGCCCCGAACAGTACAAGGATTTCACCGAGTACTTGAAGGATCACTCCAGCTTGCCGGATGGCTGGTTTGATGATTGGGACGAGGGTCATGATGTGGAAATCAATGGGTTCAATAATCCAGATGAGCATGACGGCAGGCATGTGGTAGGGTCGGATGATAAGTCAAATAAGCCTGGTCATGGTGCCGGTACCTTCAACGATTTCAAAGAAGATGTCGATTTGGTGGATGTGGGCACCATCGAATTGAAGGACGACGGCTGGATTCACTTCGTGAAGAACGGTTACGAACAGGCCGTCAAAGCCGGCGTGGGAGACGGCTGGGATAACGACAATGACAGCAATAGAGTCGCGGATTATTTGACTCAGATTTATGAGTTGACGCATCCGGATGGGGAGTTGGATGAGGATATCGTTTCAAGAATTACCAAGCTCCACGATGGATCGGACAAATACAACGATATTGAAGCACTACGCCGCGTTCTGAGCGAGGACTTCGTGCCGATGCTGGGTAAAGATGACAACAGCCCTGGGAACTATGATGAATTCGAAGAGGATGTCGATCGGGTTGACATTGATGCCATCGAAGTTGATTCAGGAGACAGCAGCGTCATCTACTTTGTAAAAGACGGCAAAAAATGGATGCTGGACAAGGATGACCATGGCAGCTTGGAAGGTGACGATGCAAAGAAGATCTTCACCTATTTGTATGATATCCACAATCTGATTCGCCCGGATGGCGAGAACATCGACAACGACGTGGTTAAAGAGATTTCGAAGAAGCACGATGAAGGTGATGGCTACAATGATATCGATGATATGCGGGAGCACTTGGTCGAGAAATTTCCAGAAAAATACAAAGACGAAGCCGCCAGCTTTGGGGTGACTTGCAATGAAGAAGGTAGTGTGAATCACAACAAAATTGGCACCCCCAGCGATTTTATTGAAGATGTTGACCGCGTGGATGTGGGCACCGTTGCCGTTTCGGATGATGGCCGCAAGGTGGTGTTTGTGAAGGATGGCATCAAACAGCGCATTGCCGATACCAACGATACCAACGGCGAGATCGTCAAGTATCTGAAAAGCCTGCATGACCTTGTCGACGGTGATGAAAAACGCGCCAGAGAGATGGACCGCTTGCTGGGGGCGACGGATGACTACAATGATCTAGGTAGGTTGAAAGCCTACATGGACCCGCCGAAACCCAGGACTTGGGCGGATGAGACGCCAAAGAGTCAGGACGGGCTGATGAAGGTGCCCAACCAGGATCAGGACGAATTCAAGGAGGACATGGATAAGGTGGACGCAGCCTCGCTTCGTGTCGTGGATGAGGTGGTCTACTTTACGAAGAATGGCGAGTGGCATTCAATGGGGCCAGGGTACGGCGGGGATATGCGTCACATCTATAATCAACTTGTGATGGTAGCGAACATGACAAACAATGGTCAGAATCACAAACTGGCGGCCCGGATAGACCAGATCTGGGATCGGGGTGACGATTACAATGAAGCCAACGAGCTGGAAACCTACTTGAAGAAGATCGGCGCGCTGTAACGGTGTGCATCAGGTATCCGAAACGATCAAGTGGCTTACGCGAGTCCGTTGTTGCTGGCCAGGTTGGCCCGAGCCAGCGTTGTGAACGCCTTGAGCGCAGCGGAAGGGTTGCGACGGTTCGGGTAGTACAGGCACAGGTTGTCTCTGGGGGGCGTCCAGTCTTCCAGCACCCGCTCGAACTGTCCGGTCTCGATTTCACCCTGAACGTCCAGTTCCATTAGAAAGCCGAGCCCCACGCCCTCCTGAACGACAGCCTTGGCGATACTGGGTTCGTCAAGCGTGAGCTGCCCGTCGACATCAAGCCGGGTCACTTCCCCCGCTCGCTCGAAATGCCAGGGGAAAATCGCACCATTCGGTAGACGGATGCGAATGCACTGATGGTGAAGGAGATCGGCTGGCGTACGGGGCCGGCCGTAGGTCTCGAAGTACGCTGGCGTACCGACTACGGCATAGCGTTGCTGCTGGCCAAGTGAGATCACGATCATATCACTGGGCACGAGATTGGCAGACCGCACACCGAGGTCGAAACCGTCAGCGACGATGTCCACCAAGCGGCCTTCGGTAACCAGGTCGATATGCACCTTCGGGTAACGCCGTAGGAACTCCAGCACCAGCGGCAGAAGCGCAGCGCGGGCGGCACTGGCGAACGCGTTGATGCGCAAGACGCCCGAAGGCCCGGCATTGTGGGATCGTACCGCTTCGAGCGCCGCTCGCACGTCCTGCAGGGCCGGCCCTACCCGTTCCAGGTACATCTTGCCCGCCTCGGTCAGCGACACGCTGCGTGTGGTGCGATTGAACAGTCGCGTTTCGAGAGCCGCCTCGAGTTTGGCAATGGTGTTGCTCAAGGAGGTGGTTGACACATCGAGGTCGATGGCAGCCAGCCGGAACGAGGCCCTGCGTGCCACGGCCAGCACAGCGTCCAACTCATTGAGGCCAAGGCGCGGGTCTGCCATTCGATTGTCCTTGTTTCCGGGATGGGTCGTTAATGTCTGTCCCGGTTGAGGAAACTATCAACGGAGCGGCAAGATCGCAATTGTTCTCTCCGCAATGGCTAGAAAGGGGATCAGCTCATGAATCTTCAATTACCAGATGTCGTTCAGACGTACTTCGAGATCAGCAATGGCGGCGACGCATCACGCCTTGCGGCCTGCTTCTGCGCCGATGCCACGGTGATCGACGAAAATCGGGCGCACCAGGGGATCGAGGCCATCGAAACCTGGAAACACGCGGCACAGCAAGCATTCACCTACCGTGTCGAGCCACTAGAAGCGTCGCATGAGAACGGTCGGTTGACTGTCACGGCGCGTGTGGTCGGCAACTTCCCGGGAAGCCCGGTGAGGCTGATCCACCGGTTCACGCTCAAGGATGGCCAAATCCGTTCGCTTGAGATTGCGCCATGATGAACCTCGATCTGGCCGGTAAGCGAGTTGTGGTCACCGGTGGTACCAAAGGCGTCGGACGCGCGGTGGTCGACCTGTTCCATGCGGAGGGGGCGAAGGTGCTAACCTCGGCGCGGCAGGCGAACATCGATGTGTCGGGCGAGCTGTTCGTTCAGGCTGATCTCTCGACCCGGGAAGGTTGTGCAGCACTGGTGACCGCGATCAGACAACGCCTGGGGAATGTGGACATCATCGTCCACGTGCTGGGTGGCTCGTCGGCACCCGGCGGTGGGTTCGCTGCGCTGGATGAAGACCAATGGCAACGCGAATTTGATCTGAACCTGTTTCCGGCCGTGCGCTTGGATCGCGCCTTGCTTCCGGAGATGCTTGAGCGCAAGAAGGGCGTCATTATCCACGTGACCTCGATTCAGAGCCGCCTGCCGCTGCCTGAGTCAACTACTGCCTACGCCGCGGCCAAAGCTGCGCTCTCGACCTACAGCAAAAGCTTGTCGAAAGAAGTCTCGCCCAAAGGCGTACGTGTTGTCCGTGTTTCGCCCGGCTGGATTGAAACCGAAGCGTCGGTCGCATTGGCCGAGCGGCTGGCTCAAGAGGCAGACACCGACTATGAAGGCGGCAAGCGGATTATCATGGATGCACTGGGTGGCATACCGCTTGGCCGCCCTTCAACACCGTTAGAGATTGCCAGCCTTGTAGTTTTCCTGGCTTCGGCTCGCGCGGCATCTATCACTGGGAGCGAATTTGTAATTGACGGCGGAACAGTTCCCACCACCTAGTGATGGTTACCTTTCATGAATGCGTCAACCATGACAAATGATCATTGCGTGAATATTGTCGCGTTGACGCTCACATCGGCCACTATTTGCTGCGTTCTGCCCGCTGTGACCGGCGGTTCGCGACCGGACACTCAGCAAAGAAAAAGCCCGCTGTGACGCGGGCTTTCGGATGTTGCTTGAACATCGTGTTGGTGGTGGGATGGTACCCCGCATCAAACGACTATTGAAAGTACGGAATCCAAGCGCTGCGGGCTGCTGCGAACCGGTGCGAACTCGATCGAAAGCCTGTCAGTACGCTGTTCGTCCGTGGACTATCAAGCAGGTTTTTCGCGCTGATTGGTGCCCGGAAAGGCCGCTCAACCTCGTCTGCTTTTCGGCGCCAATTCAATTCCCGGTTTGGGAATCGAACCCGCGTCCGTCAGATCGCTACCTTCCACTCCCGCAACTGGCCGACGGTCTGTGTCAGCCCCTGCTTGAGCAACGTGTCCAGGTACTCGTCCACCGTCTTGGGCGGGTTCTTCAGCGATCGGCGATGGTTGGCTGCCGCCTCGCACACTCGGGCAGCGTGCAAGTCCAGCAGATCGAAGATGAAGTCGTCCGGATGCTGAGCGGTCAGGTTGTAGGGCTTGAGCCGTTCCGGCGGGAAGTCCTTCAGGTTGAAGGTCACGATCAGGCTGGCGCCGCCGTGAGTGGCGGCGGCCACCACATGCCGGTCATCGGCGTCCGGCAGCTCGACGGACGGGATCAGATGCTCGAAGCCGGTGACCAGGCTGTCGCGGACGTGGGCGTTCATCAGCGACCGCGTCCGCTCCAGGTCTTCGGCCTTCAGGTCTGGCCGTTGCTTCAGGACGTTACGCGTCCACTCGTCGTGGATCATGTCCGTCCAACGCGCCCGGTACAGATCGGTCAGCGCCAGCCGCATCAGCAGGTCGCGCAACGGTGCCGGGTAGAGCACGCACGCGTCGTAGATGACGGTGAAGTTCGAACTCATTCATTCGTACCCCATCTTGAGCGCCTGGGCCTGCTCGGCCAGCGCATCAAGGGCCTTGTTCCGCTCAGCGTCGATCCGCTCCTTGTACGCGATCACATCCTGGTAGCGGACGCGACGGTGCGTGCCGATCTTGTGGAACGGGATCTCGCCGCGCTCCAGCAACTGCACGAGGAAGGGGCGCGAGACGTTCAGCACGTCCGCTGCGTCCTGGGTCGTCAGCTCGGCGTGGATCGGGATGATGCTGACCGCGTTGCCCTCACCGATTTCGGTCAGGACATCCACGAGTAGCCGCAGCGCTGACACCGGGACGCGAACCGGATGTGCCGCACCCTTGTCGTCGAAGATCTCGATCTGCTGGGTTTCCGCGCGGGTCTGCAGGAAGGCGGACAGCGCCCGGCCGCTCTCGCGGGCGATGGCAACTTCTTCGGCCGTCGGCAACGAATGGGTGGGAGAGAGTGTGGTCATAGCAGCCTCCTGGGAGCTTCAAACAGCATCATGGGAGGAAGTATAACCGAAATAAACGAATAATCGCAATATCCGAAACAGGATAGCCTTGCCTGGTAGACACCCAAAAAGACACCCATTTACACCCGTCCCGCCGCCAGGCCGCGCTGCGCCTTGGCTCCGGGGCGGAACAGCGCCTTCATGGACTCCTGCCAACTCATTCGGAAGGAGACCAAAGTGGAAGTCGCTCACTCAATCAAAAACAACTAGCCGCCCGCTGGAGCATCAGCGAGGCAACCCTGGAGCGCTGGCGCAGCGAGGGGATCGGGCCCAAGTTCCTGAAGCTCTGCGGCCGGGTGCTCTACCGGCAGGTCGACATCGAGGCCTACGAGGAGTCGTGCCTGGCGACATCGACGAAGACCGCCACGGCGCAGGTCAGTGCCGGCGGAAATGTTCCCATCTGTCGGTAGATTTCGACAAGTACCGACGATTTGCAACGTGGCAGCACCGGCGGCCGTCGGGACGAGCCAGATTTCCGGCCAATCGAAAGTCCGCAGTCCGCAAGCGCGGACCTGTCGCCACCACTTGCCCCCGGACGGGGAGATTTCCAGATACAGCCCGCGCTCGTCGAACAACTTGATGGGCTTGGGCCGGGCTTGGCGTTGCGGATGGCGGTATCGGTCAGTGGCATGGGGGCAACTACTCGCGGGGGCAACTCGCCTGCCCCCAAGGTTGCCCCCGGATGTCAACGGACACTGTTGCCCCTTGTTGGACGCTCAGGCAAAGAAAAAGCCCGCAGTTACGCGGGCTTTCGGATGTTGCTTGAACATCGTGTTGGTGGAGGCGGCGGGAATCGAACCGTCGAACCCGCCGA
>CBFGWV010000094.1:0-15558 GCA_965652545.1 uncultured Candidatus Competibacteraceae bacterium
AATCCCCACGCGGGCAACGACATGTAGGATGGGTTGAGCGGAAGCGATACCCATCAGCCACACCCGATCGAAGTCGCGTTCCCGTCGATTTGTGCTGCCCTCGCTCACCGATGGGTATCGCTTCCGCTCAACCCATCCTACGGTGCTGCAGGAGCGCACCCGAAGTGCGCGATCCGCCGCGACCCGGCACGAACCCCTCAGCCGTAGCCGCCCATGCGCCTATTCCCTGCGTAGGCCAAGGCGCCGCCTCAGCAGCTTCTCTATCTCAAGAATGGCCAGCAGGCCAACGCCGGCCCCAATGACGACCAAACCCTCCGTCAACCCCACCGGCCGGCTCTCGAACAGCCGGTTCATCACCGGCAGATAGGTGAAGGCCAGCTGCAGCAGCACGGTGCAGGCGACGCCGATCAACACGGCCGGGGTGCCGAGGATGCCTTGCCAGCTCAGGGAGGTCAGGCGCAGGTAACGGACGCTGAAGAGGTAGAAGATTTCCATGACCACCAAGGTGTTGACGACCAGGGTGCGTGCGCTCTCGATCGACAGGTCGCGACTCATTGCCCAGGTGAACATGCCGAACACGCCGACGACAAACAGGCAGGACACGAGGACTACGCGCCAAAGCAGGAAGCCGGTGATCAGGGCCTCGGTGGGGTGGCGGGGCGGGCGGTGCATGACGTCGGCCTCGGTGGGTTCGAAGGCGAGGGTGAGGCCGAGGGCGACGGCGGTGACCATGTTGATCCACAAGATCTGCACCGGGGTGATCGGCAGGGCGAGGCCGAGGAGCACGGCGCCGATGATGCACAGGGCTTCGCCGCCGTTGGTGGGGAGGGTCCAGGCGATGACCTTTTTGATGTTGTCGTAGACGGTGCGGCCTTCGCGTACGGCGGCGGCGATGGTGGCGAAGTTGTCGTCGGTGAGGACCATTTCGGCGGCTTCTTTCGCCGCCTCGGTGCCTTTGTGACCCATGGCGACGCCGACGTCGGCTTGTTTGAGGGCGGGGGCGTCGTTGACGCCGTCGCCGGTCATGGCGACGACGGCGCCCTGGGCTTGCAGGGCCTGGACGAGGCGCAATTTGTGCTCGGGGCTGGTGCGGGCAAAGATGTCGGTGTCCCGCGCGATCTGCTGCAAGGTGGCCTGGTCGTAGCTATCGAGCATGTGCCCTGTGACGACGTCGCGGGTGTTGGCAAGGCCCAACTGCCCTGCGATGGCCCGTGCGGTGGCGGCATGGTCGCCGGTGATCATCTTGACGCGGATGCCGGCATCCAGGCAGTTGCGTACCGATGCGATCGCTTCGCTCCGGGGTGGGTCGATGAGGCCGACCAGGCCGAGAAGGGTCAGACCTTGGGAGGCCTCATCGAAGGTGAGCTCATGGGTGCCGCTGGGCATGGTTTTGCTGGCCAGGGCCAGGACGCGCTGGCCATCCGAGGCCATGTCGTCGGTCAGTGCGTGCCAATGGGTGGGGTCGAGCGCCTCATCACCGTTGTCGCCACGCTGGGCGGTGCACATGGCCAGGACTTGCTCGGGGGCGCCTTTGAGGCACAGGAAGGCGCCGCCTTCGTGGTCGTGGTGCAGGGTGGCCATGAACCGGTGGGCGGCGTCGAAGGGGATCTCGTCGTTGCGCGGGAAACGCTTGTGCAGGGCGGCGGGGTCCTCGCCGGCCTTGAGGCCCAGGGACACCAGGGCGCCTTCCATGGGATCGCCTTCGACCCGCCAGCCGCCGGGGGTGTCGCTGAGCGTGGCGTCGTTGCACAGCAGGGCGGCACGCAGCAGGGCGGACAAGGGGGCGTGGTCGGTCGGGTCGATATCCGCTGCATCGAGACGGAACGCGCCGACCGGCTCGTAGCCGACGCCGTCGATGGCGAAGCGGTGCCCCGCGGCGGCTACGGTGCTGACGGTCATCTCGTTGCGGGTCAGAGTGCCGGTTTTGTCGGTGCAGATCACCGAGACCGAGCCCAAGGTTTCGACCGCGGGCAGGCGGCGGACGATGGCATTGCGCGTGGCCATGCGTTGCACACCGATGGCCAGAGTGATGGTCAATACCGCCGGCAGGCCCTCGGGGATGGCGGCCACGGCCATGCCGACGACGACCATGAACGCCTCGGCCACCGGGTAGCCGCGCACGGTGCCGGCAAACACGAAGACAATGGCCGAGACGGCGGCGATGACGCCGGTCAGTTGGCGGCCGAAGCGGTCGATCAGGCGCAGCAGTGGTGTGGTGAGCGTTTGCACGCCGCTGAGCAAGGTGCTGATGCGGCCCAGTTCGGTGTCGGCGCCGGTGCCGACGACGATCCCCGTCCCGGTGCCAGCGCTTACGAGGGTGCCGGAGTAGGCCATGCAGGCGCGTTCGGCGATTGCTGCGCCAACGTCCACCGTGGCCGGGGCTTTCTCCACCGGGACGGATTCACCGGTCAGCACCGCTTCCTGCACTTGCAGATTGCGGGTGCGGATGAGGCGCAGGTCGGCCGTCACCCGATCGCCGGCCTCCAGCATGACCCGGTCACCGGGGACGAGTGTGTGGGCGGGGACGGCGATGCGGTGCCCGTCGCGGACCACTGTGGTGGTGGGCTGCAACATGTCGCGGATGGCATCCATGGCACGTTCCGCACGGCCTTCCTGGATCAGCCCGATTGCCGCATTGATCGCGACCACCGCCACGATGACGATGGTGTCGATGGTGTGTCCCAGCAAGGCCGTTATTGCCGCGGCGGCCAGTAGTGCGTAGATGAGCAGGTTGTCGAACTGCTTGAGCAGACGACGCAGGAAGCTTGGCGGCGGGGCGGAGGGCAGGCGATTGGGCCCGTGCCTAGCGAGGCGGGCGTCGGCATCCGCGCCGCTGAGCCCGTCCGGGCCGCAGTCCAGACGTTGCAGCACCTCGTCCACCGGCAGTGCATGCCACGGCGGAGTATCCGAGGTTTGTGGGGGCTTTGCGGTCGTCCCTGGCATACGTTGCATGGTCGGTTCTCTAGTCGTTGCAGCAATGGGGCGCAGCATGGCCTGTGCGGCGCCTGCGCAAGCCTTAGAGCCTACCGAATGGATATTGCGCCGGGTTGATACGTGTCAACGTGCAATGCAGGAGACCAGGCCGCGCCTCTGAACCCAGGCACCCGTGGGTCGCGATTACGGCCCTGAACCTGGACACCCGTGGGTCGCTGATTACGCCCCCGAACCTGGGCACCTGTAGGAGCCCTGCCCTCAGGGCGATTGCCCGATGGGCCACCGGCAATCGAGCGTCAGGCCCCAACCGGGAGCGAATCGCGCACTTCGGGTGCGCTCCTACGGGTGCCTGGGTTCTGGGCAACACAGCTCCGATACAGGTGCCGGATCAGGGCTGGTGTCGCGTCGAGTCTCTTTACAGCTCGGTATTCAACTCGCGGATGAAGGCTTCCCGTTGGCGCAGCGCGGCGGGCGCGGCTTCGCCCAGGCGCTGGGCGACCAGGGTCATCAGGGTTTCGGCGATGAAGGTGAAGCCGCACATGCTGTTGCTGTAATAGGCACTGGCATCGGGAATGTACAGGCTTTGCACCGCCCAGGCGGCCAGCGGGGAGCTGACCGAGTCGGTGATGGCGACCACGGTGATGCCGTGGCGGGCGGCGGCCCGCGCGGCGTCCACCGTGGCGCGGGTGTAGGGCATGCAACTGGCTACCAGCAGGACATCGCTGTCGTTCAACTGCGCCAGGGCGTCGGCCACGCCCAGGTTGGCCGGGTCGAGCAAGGCGACATCGGGCCGCAGCATCCCCAAGCCATAGGTCATGAAGGCCGCCAGCGAGGCGAACTGGCGCATCCCGTGCAAGCGTACCCGCGGGGCGGTGGCGAGCAGCTCGACGATGGCGTCCAACTGCGGGCCATCGAGGGTGTGTACGCAGCGGGCGATGTTGGCCGACACCTGCTGCGCGAGCGTGTCGGCCAGTTGCACCCCGCTGTGTCCGGCAGGCGGGCTCGGCCGCAGCAGGCGGTCGGCGCGCTCGCTATAGAAGTGTTCGCGCTCTTCCACACCGCGGCGGAATACGGTCTGTAGCTCGCTGAACCCGCTGTAGCCCAGGCGCTGGGCCAGCCGCGACAAGGTCGAGGCGTTCACGCCGGCGGTCTCGGCCAGCTGGTTGACGGAGTACATGGCCGCTTGGTGCGGCGCATCCAGCAACTGCCCCAGAATGCGCAGGCCGTTGCGGCCCAGCGAGGTCGTCGAAACGCCGCGATGGATGCGCTCGTACACCGCCTGAAGCTCGGCCAGGCTGGTCGGACCGCCGGTGGGAGGCTGCGGTTGGGCGGTCATGGTGCGCTGTCCTGGCGGTCAAACGAGGCTGCTGAGGATACTGCCCTGGTGTACCGGGGACAAACCGGAGCCCGCATAGAAGCGCCAGTGCACCGCATCGGGGTCGATGCGCAGCAGGGCCGAGGCCAAGGTGTTCTCCTCGTCCGGATCGTCCGCGGCGCAGCGATGAATGGGCAATTGGGCGTCGTCCGCATTGCGCAGGAAGGCCAGCGCCTGGCTCGTACTGGGCAGCGGCGGCAACCCGGCGGCCAGGGCATCGCCGCGCGCCTGGCGGGACTGGGACGATGCGGTGATGTGCTGCCTCACCCGCACCAGACGCGGGTCGATCAAATGGTTGGCGTGGGCCGCCGGTCGCTCGATGACGGTGGTCGCCACGCCGGCATCGGTGGCCTCAACACTGAGCAGCCGCGCATCCCCGGCCTGGCCGATGACGTGATGAAAGCCGCCGGCCCGGGCTGTGCCGGTGAGTAGCGCAAGCGCCGTGTCCAGATCCGGCGCATCCAATAAGGCCCGTGCGACAATCTGCCGCGGTACGCCGTCCAACGCGCTGATGCTGCGTATGTTGTTGACGGCAAAGGCCAGCCCGTATGGGTTGACGGCGAAGGTGTGGCCGGGCAGCGAGCCGGGATAGACAAAGGCCGTGAAGCCGCTGCCGCCGTCCATGGACACCTGGGCGATGGCGCAGTGGCCGGCCAGCACCGGGTAGCCGTCCTCGTTGTGCGCGATCAGCGCATGGCCGTCGCAGGCGGCCATCAAGGTGGTGCAGCCGTCGCCGGCCTCCACCGCCAGGTCGCCGCGGCAGTTCCAGGCGAACACCTCCGCTGGCGACAGCTCCAGCCCGGCGGCGAGGCCGTCCAGCTCGCGCATGATGTGCGGGAAGCGTGTCATGGCGTGCTCGCGCAGCCGCGCCATGGCGTCGCCGTCACGCGCACGCGCCATGACTTGCCGCCACGCCCGCGAGGGTCGCAGCAGCCCGTGCACGGCCGCGGCGCCGAAACGGCCGAGTTGATGGCCAATGGCATAGGCGTCACCGCCGATCTGAAGAGTTGTCAGCATGGTGTGCTTTGATCAGGCCACGTGTTGCAGGAAGTCGCGCAGGCGCGCACTGGGCGGTGCATTGACCAACTCGCGCGGGTCGCCGTCGTCCACGATGCGGCCCTGGTCCATGAAGATCAGACGGGTCGCCGCCTTGCGGGCAAAGTCGATCTCGTGGGTCACGATGATCATTGTCATGCCTTCCTCGGCCAGCTTCTGCATGACGGTGAGCACCTCGTGGCGCAGCTCCGGATCCAGGGCCGAGGTGGGCTCATCGAACAGCATCAGCTTGGGCTTGACCGCCAGCGCGCGTGCGATGGCCACCCGCTGCTGCTGCCCGCCGGACAGCTCTGCCGGATAGTGGTGGGCGCGGTCGGCCAGGCCCACCTTGGCGAGCAGGGCGGCGGCTTGTTCGCGGGCCTCCGCACGGCTGGCGCCGCGGACGCGGCGGGGGCCGAAGGCGACGTTCTCCAGTGCCGTAAGGTGTGGGAACAGGTAGAACTGCTGGAACACCATGCCGGCTTCCAGGCGGATACGCTTCACGTCCACCGACTTGTCGGTGACGCTCAGCCCGTCCACGTGCAACTCACCGGCGCTGATCGCCTCCAGGTGGTTGATACAGCGCAGCAAGGTGGACTTTCCCGACCCGGATGGCCCGATGATGACCACGACTTCGCCCGCGTCCACGGACAGGTTGATGTCGTGCAGGACTTCGGTCTTGCCGAAGCGTTTGGCGACGTCTTTGAAGCGGACCATGCTCATAGGATCTTCAGCCTCCGCTCCAGCAGGCGCAACCCGATGGTGAGCGCCCCGGTCATGATGAGGTAGATGATGGCAACGGCGCTCCAGATCTCCAGCGCGCGAAAGTTGCCGGCGATGATCTCCTGGCCCTGTCGGGTGAGCTCACCCACGCCGATGACGATGAACAGGGATGTGTCCTTGATGCTGACGATCCACTGGTTGCCCAGGGGCGGGATCATGCGGCGGAAGGCCAGCGGGGCGATGACATGGAGAATGGTCGCCGTCTTCGACAGGCCCAGTGCCAGCCCCGCCTCCTGAAAGCCTTTATGCACCGAGAGCACCGCGCCGCGGGTGATCTCGGCAATGTACGCCCCGGAGTTGATGACGATCGTGAAAATGGCCGCGCTCAGCGGGTCCACCCGCACCGGCACCACCAGGGGCAGGGCGAAGTAGATGAACATCACCTGCACCACGATGGGCGTGCCGCGGATGAACTCGACATAAACCAGGGCAATATGGTTGAGCGCCCAGCCGCCGTAGGCCCGAGCCAGCCCGGCAGCCACACCCAGGGCGAGCCCACCGAGCAGCCCGAGGATGGATATCCACAGGGTGAGCTTCGCCCCTTGCAGCAGCACCGGTATGGCGCTCCAGATCACGCTCCATTCGAAGTGCATGTGTGGGCTCCTCTGGCCGGGTCAGCGACGACTTACTTGGGGTCGGCGCCGAACCATTTACGGTAGATCTCCGCATAGGTGCCGTCGGCTTTCAGCTCAGCCAGCGCGCCGTTGACCTTGACCACCCACTCGCTGCCTTTGGGGAAGCCGATGCCGTAATGGTGGGCGTTCATTTGCTCGCCGACGGTCTTGACCTCGCCGTCGCCAGCGGTGGCGATGTAATAGAGGACGTTGGGGGTGTCGTGCATGGCCGCGTCGACGCGGCCGGTGCGCAGTTCGAGATAGGCGTTGTCGATGTTGGGAAACTGGCGAAGGTCGCCGGTGGTGAAGTGCTCTTTGGCATAGTCGGCGGCCGAGGTGCCGGTCTTGACGGCGAGACTGCGGCCGCTGAGGTCATCGGGGCCGTTGATGTCGGTGTTGTCGCTGGCGACCATGATGAGGAAGCCGCTGTCGTAGTACGGGTCGGAGAAATCGATGACCTGGGCGCGGTCTTCGCGGATGGTGATGCCGGCGAGTGCGACATCGACGTTGCGCGTCTGCAGTGCCGGGATGATGCCGTTGAAGTCCATGGGGGTGAGTTGGTACTCGACCTCCAGTTTTTTCGCGATAGCGTCCCAGAGGTCGATGTCGAAGCCGACGTAGGTGTCGCCTTGCTTGAACTCGAACGGCACGAAGGCGGTATCCGTCGCCACGATGAGGGGTTCGGCGCTGGCGGGGAGCGCGAACGAGACGGCCAGGATGGCGGCGGAGCACAGGGACTTGAGCGGATACGACATGGTGGACACCCTCTGGATGACGGACTGTGTACGCACCAAGTGTTGCATTTAATTTTTAAAAAGCAATATTCATTGCATTTTTAATCCGCGCGGTAGCGTTCGATGCTCGTGCAGGCAAGCTCGGCGAGGGCCGCGAGTTCAGCTTCCGTCGCGCCGTCCCGAGCCTGGATCGACATGCCTTGGATCATTGCGCCGACAAAGCGGGCCAGCGCTTCGACATCGGTATCGGCACGCAATTGGCCTGCATCGAGGCCTTGTCGGATGCGCGTGCGCAAGGCGTCCATCGTGGCCTGGCGCAAGCCCGCTGTGTGCGCGGCGATATGACGGTGTTCGCTTGCACAACTTTGCATGGCCGTGGCGATCATGCAGCCGGCAGGTCGGTCGGGCCGGCAGAACTCGTGTGCCGATTCGCGCAGCACGCGTTGCAGGGCCCTGGCGGCATCCGCTTCGCCGTCCAGGGCTGCGCGGGTGAAGGCGCCGACCGATTCACCGTACTGCACGAGGGCTTCGCGGTAGAGATCGGCCTTGGACTTGAATGCGGCGTACAGGCTCTGCGGGGTAATGCGCATCGCGTCCGTCAGGTCGTTGATCGAGGCGCCTTCATAACCTAACGTCCAGAAGGTTTCGCGGGCGCGAGCCAACGCGACCTCGCGGTCGAAGGCGCGGGGCCGACCGCGGGGCCGAGGTGTGGTCTGACGCCTGGTGGACACGAGAGACTCCTGCCTATAGCGGGAACGGGCGTTGTGATGCTACAGCCTTCCGGCCCGCTTCGATCAACCGGGCCGGCGCGGCATAAAATTATCACAATGATCACTCTTGAAATAAGCTCGAAGCTGCCGTATTAATGGAGCGTTCATTGTGATAATTAATGGAGCCTTTCATGCGTATCGCCTTCCTCGCCGGGCTGATTCTCAGCCTTGCCTTGAACAGCGTCAGTGCATACGCCGCTGACGATGCACTGACCGCGCGTGTCGACGAGGTTCTCGATCGCGCACTGGCCGAGCAGCGCCTCGTGGGTGCCGTGGTGCTGGTTTCCCGTGACGGCGAGTTGGTCTATGGACGGGCTGCGGGGCTTCGCGACCGCGAAGCTGCGCAACCGATGACCGAAGACACTATCTTTCTCCTCGCTTCAGTCTCCAAACCCATTGTGTCGGCGGCACTCATGGATCTGGTCGAGGAGGGGCGCATCGACCTGGACGATCCGGTCACCCGTTGGCTGCCGGACTTCCGCCCGAGCCTCCCCGACGGTCGCACACCAGTGATTCGCATCCGTCACCTGCTGACCCATACGGCGGGGTTGGATTACGGCTTCTTTCAGGCGCCGGACGGGCCGTATCGGAGCGCGGGAATTTCCGACGGCATGGCCGATCCGCAGGTAAGCCTCGATGAGAACCTGAAACGGCTGGCGGGTGTGCCGTTGTCGTTCGAGCCCGGGACGGGCTGGAACTACTCATTGGCCACCGATGTGCTGGGGGCCGTGCTCGAGCGGGAGACCGGGCAGCCGTTACCCAAGGTGGTTGCCGATCACATTACCGGCCCGTTAGGCATGCGCGACACCGGCTTCACGGTCACCGACCCCCTACGTCTGGCGGCGGCTTATGCGGACGGCCAGTCTGCACCGGTGCGCATGCGCGGTGAAACGGCCGTGACCTTTGGCAGCGGCGAGGTTGTGTTCCTTCCCGAGCGTATCTTCCACCCCGAGGCGTATCCCTCCGGGGGGGCGGGTATGGTCGGTACGGCTGGCGACATCCTGCGGTTTCTGGAAGCCATCCGCCGAGATGGGGCGCCGGTGCTCGAGCCGGAGACGGTCGCGGCCATGACGCGCGATCATGTCGGCCCCCAGGCGCAAACCCAAGGTCCCGGCTGGGGGTTCGGTTTGGCATCGGCGGTGTTGGTGGACGAGGGTCTGGCCGAGGGACCTCAGAACTCCGGCACCCTGCAATGGGGCGGGGCGTATGGACATAACTGGTTCGTCGACAGGGAAGCACGCCTGACGGTGGTTGCCCTGACCAACACCACATTCGAAGGGATGGCCGGTGCATTCACCCGCGAGCTGCGCGATGCCGTGTACGGTCAATAACCGCACACCGAGGAGGGGCAGCTCAGGCCCAGAAGTCGTAAAAATTGAACCAGTTGAACGGTGCCTGCCGGGCGTGGTGCTCCAGGCGCGCGGCGAAGGCGCGGGTCTGGGTGGCCACCCAAGCCGGGCGGTCGGCGCGGGGGATATCGCCGCCGTCACTCAAAGGTTCGAACACGATGCGATAGCGGTTGCCGCCATCGTAGAGCCCGAAGAACAACACCATCGGCGCACCGGTGACGGCGGCGAAGCGCATGGGGCCGGTGGGGAGGGGAGCCGGGTCGCCGAGGAAGGGGCAGTGGAGCATGGCCCGGTCGTTCACCGCGCGGTCGGCGAGCAGGCCGACGAGTGCGCCGCCGGCGAGGGCATCATGGGCCTCGAGCAGGGCGTCGGGCTTGTCGACGTCGATAACGCTGGCGGCGACCTGCGGGTTGAGCTCCTCGAGCAAGCGGCTGATGAGGGCATTGTGGGCGCTGTGCATCAGCACTTTGATGGGATAGTGCTTGCGGGTGATGGCCAGGGTGCGCAGGACTTCGAAGCTGCCCAGGTGTGAGCCGACCAGCAGTACACCGCGGCCGAGGCTTTGGGCACGGTCCAGGTGCTCGACACCGTGGACGGTAATGGCCAGTTGGTCTTCCCGACCGGAGAGCAGGAAGACGCGGTCGAGAATGACGGACGAGAAGCTGTGGATATGGCGGATGACGTCGGTCAGCCGTGCCGGCCGGCCGAGCACGCGACCGAGGAACCGGCGCGAGTGGTGGCGCGCGGAGGACGCTTTGACCAAGTAGTACAGGCTGATCGGGTAGAGCAGGGCGCGCGCGGGCCGGCGGCCCAGGCGCAGGGCGATCCAGCGGATCAGTTTGATGGCGGCGGCGGTGCTGTGTTCGCGCTGCGCCAGCCAGCCACTGGTCAGCATTCGCCAGCGGCCTCGTGTCGGAGCTGCCCGCGCAGTACGGGAATGCCGTCGACGCGGCATTCGAAGCGCACGGCGCGCTGGCCCGGCTCGGTGAAGATGTCGACCTGCTGCGCTGGGTATACGGGGCGCAGGAACTTGACGCTGGGCAGGTCGATCGCGCCGCCACTGTGGCCGAGCGCCGCAAGCACATGGTCGAGCAGAACCACGCCGGGGACGACCGGCGCACCGGGGAAGTGCCCGGCCAGGCACGGGTGGTCGGGGGCAATGCTGAAGCGGCCGGCGTCGTTCACGGCGTCCGTGTGCCCGTGCCCGTTTCGGCATCCGCCGTGGCGGCCACCACGGCGTTGCGGTGCAAGGCGGCGATCTGTGCCAGCACGGCGGCCCTCGGCAGCTTGCCGGTGGCGTTGCGCGGCAGGGACTCGACCCGGTACACGGGGCGGGGCACGAACACCGGGTCCATGACCGCGGCCAGGGCGGCCCGCAGGCGGGCATCGTCCAGTGTGGGCGCGACCACCAGGGCGATGGGACGCTCGACCGTCCGACCCGCCTCGGGCTCGGGCATGACGATGATGCCGTCGTCCACGCCCTGGATGCTCAGCAGGCGCTGGTTGAGGTCGGCCAGAGAGGCCCGTTTACCGGCGACGTTGACGAGATCCGCGGTGCGTCCGAGCAGGCGAAAGCGTCCCCCGTCAGCCAGTGTGACCCAGTCGTTGAGCGTGACCGGCTCGGGCAATTGCGGCCCGCTGACCCGCGCCAGGCCATCCGCCGGTGTCATGGTCATGCCGTCGAACAACTGCCAGTACTCGCTGCGCACCGTGTCACGCGAGGCGATCGCACCGGTTTCGGTGGAGCCGTATATCTCGCGTACGCGGGCGCCGAACTGCCGCTCGGCCTCGGCGGCCAGGGCGCAGGGCAGCGGCGCGGTGGCGCTGACGATCTGCGCCACCGGCGGCCAGTCCATGCCGGCGGCGAGACAGGCGCGCAGGTGCACCGGCGTGGTCACCAGGACGCGGGGGGCGGCGGTGCCGGCCAGTGCGCTGCGCACGTCCTCTGGGTAGAACGGCCGCCCGGCATAAACCGCCACATCGCCCAGCAGGGCGTACATGACGGAGGACTCCAGACCGAACATGTGCTGCGGCGGCACGGTCGCCACCAGCGTGTGTCCACCCAGGGCGAAGCGCGACAGCCCCAGGCCGACACCACGGCTGAGCGCCTGCCAGCTTTTGCCGTTGGCGGTCGGCTGCCCGGTGCTGCCGGAGGTGAACAGCACCGCCACCGGATGGGTCGGCGGTGGGTCGGTATAGCGCAGTGCGGGCATCGGCGGCGTGTCCGCCTGTGGCTGGACGCGATGCCAGCCCAGCCCGGTCGGATGCGGCCCCGGCTGGTCCACCAGGCTGTAGGCGTCGGGGTGGCGCTGCGCCACCCGCGCGATATCGGCCGCACTGCGTGACGGCGGCAGAAGCATCGTCTGGCCGCGCATCAAGGCGGCGGCGAACGCCAGCATGAAGTGGTAGCGGTCATCGCACAGGTTGAAGACCGCGGCGGCTTTGGGCAGCGTCTGAGCCAGCGCGCAGGCCTGGGCGAGAAACGCGCCCCAGGTCACGTGGCCGGCATCCCGGTACAGCAGAATGCGACCGGGGGGCTGGTCGAACGCCGTGGGCAGATAGCGAATCATGAGCCGTCGCCGGTCAGCATGCGCAGGTTGCAGTGGCGCAGCCGGCGCAGGTAGTCCGTCGCGGCCATATGCGGCTCGTGCCGCAGCACGATGCGGCGCACCGCGTACTCGGCAAGCAACAGCGCCAGGGTCAGGGCGTAATTCACGCCGTTGGTGAACAACGACCACACCCAGGGCGGGGCATACAGCGCCAGCACGATGCCCTGCACGGCCATCAGGCCGAAATACACGGCCCAGACCTGCGTAACAGTGCGTGTGTACGCGGCCACTGCCGGGCTCAGATGGCCGCGGAACACCGCAGCCAGGCGGGAGATCACCGGGGTGCGCCCGTGGCTCAGCGAGCGCAGAAACAACCAGCATAAAACGGCGTGGATCAGCACCGGCGGTGTGTACAGCAGCAGCATCCAGTCACCGCCGGACAGTACCAGCAGGGCCGCGAAGGCCGCAGCCAGGCCGATAACGACAGCGATGGAGTCCCCGCGCCGCCACCGATAGGCCACCGTCAAGGCGAGCAGTAGCGCCAGCAGTGCCGCACCCCAACCGGGGGCGCCATAGGTCACCGACAGATGCACGGTGAGGGGGTAGGCCAGGACCAGGCACAGCGGGGGCACGGCGCGCCAGCGGACTGCGGAGGGCGCCATGCCGTCGGTCACTCATCGACCCGATGGGCGGCGATGTGGGCGGACAGCGCCCGCAGCGAGGAGAAAATCCGTACGTTGTCGCTGTCGTTGGATCGCAACTGAAAGCCGTAGCGCTTGGATATGGCCAGGGCCAGTTCCAGGGCGTCGATCGAGTCCAGCCCCAGCCCTTCGGAAAACAACGGCTGTTGCGGATCGATCTCGCTTGCGGACACCTCATCGAGGTTCAGCGTCTGAACGATCAGCTCGGCTACTTCAAGCTCCATCGGCGAAGCGCCACTCATATATGTCCCCACGGATTACACACCATCGACACCATTATTAGAGTCGTCCGTCCAAGCCCGTCGCAACTGCCAATCATGCGGGCGAATGTAAAAGGGTGTACAGCATCCTCCCCGAAGGACGCAGCCCGCCTTTATACCGTCGACTGGCGAAAGATCAAGCGCGCGGGAGGTGGCGGCTGCCCACCCGCTACCCGTATCCTCGCAGGCTTCCGACTTCGTCGAAGTCGTCGACCAAGGCCATCATGCCCAAACTGCCGTCGCCCGATGCCTCGCCAACCCCGGCACCCGAGGCCCATATGGATGTGATCGTCATCGGTGGCGGGCCGGCCGGCTCGACCGTCGCCGCGCTGCTGGCCCGGCGCGGGCGGCAGGTGCTGCAACTCGAGAAGGACCATCATCCGCGCTTTCACATCGGGGAGTCGCTGTTGCCCATGAATCTTCCCATCCTGGATGAGCTGGGCGTACTCGACGAGGTGCGGCGGATCGGCGTGGTCAAGCACGGGGCGGAGTTCGACATCACCGATGCCCAGGGGCGCGTGCAGACGGTCGCCTATAAGTTTGCCGAAGCGGTCGAGCCGTTGTTTCCCCATGCCTATCAAGTCCGTCGGTCGGAGTTCGATCACCTGCTGTTTCGCAACAGCGTCCGCCAGGGCGTCGATGCCCGCGAGGGCGTGCGGGTTACCGAGGTGACCTTCGCAGCCCCGGGTCGGACGCAGGTGCAGGCGGTGACCGACGATGGGCGCAGGCTCGCCTGGACCACGCGCTATCTGATCGACGCCACCGGCCGCGATACGTTTCTCTCGCGCAAACTGGCCATCAAGCAACGCAACCCCAAGCACAACAGCGCGGCCATCTTCGGCCATTTCGATGGCGTCGTGCGCCGCGAGGGCGAGCGCGCCGGCAACATCAGCATCTGTTGGTTCGAACACGGCTGGTTCTGGATGATTCCGCTGCACGACGGCTCCATGAGCGTCGGCGCCGTGTGCTGGCCGGAATACCTGCGCACCCGCGACAAGGACCTGCCCGCTTTCCTGTGGGACACCATCGCCCTGTGCCCGGCCGTGCATGAGCGCATGGGCGAGGCCACGCTGATCGACGGCGTGGCCCGGGCGACGGGTAACTTCTCCTACACCGCCGGCCGCATGAGCGGGCCCGGCTACCTGTTGATCGGCGATGCCTACGCCTTCATCGACCCGGTGTTCTCCAGCGGCGTGTACCTGGCCATGAACAGCGCCAGGCTCGGTGCCGAGGTGGTCGACGGTTGTCTGAACGATCCGGCGCAAGAGGCCGTGCTGCAACGCCGATTCGAGAAACAAGTCCGCCGCGGGTTGCGGGCGTTTTCCTGGTTCATCTACCGCTTTACCTCACCGGTCATGCAAAAGCTGTTCATGGGGCCCAAAGACACCCCGTTCGGCCTGCGCAGCGCCGTGATCTCGCTGCTGGCCGGCGATGTGTTCGGCCGCGTGCCGCTGCGCATGCCGTTGATGCTGTTCAAGACCATCTACTTCAGCCTGTCACTGGCGAACGCCTCGCGCGCGCTGCCGGCGTATCTTCGCCGCCGACGCAACCGCACCGTGGGCTTCACCGGCGGCACCACATCACAGGACCCGATGTAAGGGTAAAAGGGCGCCTCATGATCAAGACACCGCGGGCCGCCGGCCTGCTGCTATGCGCATTGAGCTCCGCCGGCGCGATGGCCGAGGACCTGCCCCTGTGGGAGGCCGGTTTCGGCATCGCGCCGGTGACCTTCCCCGACTACCGCGGGTCGGACCACCAGCAGGCCTACATCCTGCCCTTGCCGTATCTCATCTATCGTGGTGAGTCGCTGCGCGTGGACCGGCAAGGCATACGCGGCATGCTGGTGGACCTGCCGCGTCTGAGCGTGGATGTCAGCCTCGACGCCGCGGTCCCGGTGTCCAGCGACGACAACGACGCCCGCAGCGGCATGCCCGACCTCGATCCGGTGATCGAAATCGGCCCGTCCATCAACTGGGCGCTGTTCGAGACCGCCAACACCCGCTGGCAACTGCGCCTGCCCGTGCGCGCCGTCATCGCTACCGACTTTACCGACGCCGAGCATATCGGCTGGAAAGTCCACCCCATGCTCAACATCAGCATGCCCAACGTCGCCGGCGGCTGGGACGCCGGGTTCAACGTCGGCCCCTTGTTCGCCAGCGAGGACTATCACGACTACTACTACAGCGTCGACCCAACCTTCGCCACCGCCGCCCGCCCGGCCTACCAGGCCTCCGGCGGCTACAGCGGCACCGCCGTCCTCGCCAGCCTCAGCCGGCGCTTCGACGACATCTGGGTCGGCGCATTCGTGCGCTACGACAACCTCTCCGGCGCCGCCTTCGACGACAGCCCTCTGGTCGAAACCGACCACGCCCTCACCGCCGGCCTGGGCGTGGCCTGGGTGTTCGCGGAGTCCTCACGCAAAGTGAGCGCAGAGCGGGCGAGCGAGACGGGGTA
>CBFGWV010000095.1:0-15522 GCA_965652545.1 uncultured Candidatus Competibacteraceae bacterium
CATCTCGTTCCGCCGGCCATCCATGGCCAGCGATTACAACCCCCGCCTGGGCTCAGTCCGCCGCCACGGCGGCCGGCAGCCGCTCACCGACCCGGTACCAATCGACCCGGCGCGTCAGCAGCATCGCCACGCCGAGAACGGCGAAAACCAGCGACGAACCCATCAGCAGCGCATAGTCCTCGGAACGCAGCACCAAAAACAACAGCCCATACAACCCGCCCAGCAAAGCGCCCGACAACACCGCACCGGATACACTCCCGAGCACCGCTTGCAGATAGACCGCGATCAACACCACACAGGCAATCGCCGCAACCGCATAGGCGGCTGCAAAATCAATGTGTTCCGCCAAACTGAGCAGAAGCAGGAAGAACATCGCCAGCGCACTGCCCACCAGCAGATACTGCATGGGATGGATCGCAAGCCCCTTGATCACCTCCAGCAGGAAGAACGCGGCAAACGTCAGGCCGATGAACAGAATCGCGTACTTGATCGCCCGCTCGGTCTGCTGATAGACATCTACCGGCTGGATAAGCGCCACCCCCAGGGTCGGCAGCTCCGCGCAGTTCCACCCCTGGTCGCAACCCTTCAGCAGCCGCCCGGCCACATCAGTCGAGAAGCGCGTCGTCATCCAGCGCGCCGTGAAGCCCTCATCGGTCACCGACCGCTCTTCGGGAAGAAACTGCCCGACAAACGCCGGATGCGGCCAAGCGGACTCGATATCCACCCGCGACTCGTCCCCAACCGGCACGATGGACAACTGCTCCATCCCGCCTATTCGCAAACTCAACTCAACCGCGAGCTCCGCACCCGGCGCCAGCGTACCGACGTTTGCCATCAAGGTGCCGCCGCCGTGCATCCAGGTTTGGGTGCCCGGCTCCCAATCCACGTTCCGATTGTTGACCTTTGCCGCATCCAGACGCTTGATACCGCGTACATCGGATACAGATAACACCAGCGATGCCGGTCCGAAACGGTAGGGCTCGCTGCTCTCGGCCAAGCCGAAGCGCGGCGGAATGCGGAAGCGCGCCGTACCGCTCACATCACCGTTGTACAAACGGGCGTCATAGATACCGCGGCTGCGCGTATCGCTTTCAAGCATCGCGCTGATCTCGAACATTTGAGGGGTCACGATGACCTGGCCACTCTCACGGCTTGTCCGGGCCTCGTCAGTTCCACGCGCCGGCAGCGTCGTCACCCGCTCCCAGGGCACGATCAGCACCGGGCCGACCAAGGTCTGCGGGCCGTAAGCCGTCCTGGCGATATCGTCCCGTACCGACGCGGCCCAGGATTGGCGTTCATCGACCAAACCGGCGATCGATGCGATGGCAATGATCAACAGCAGGGACAGCACCGCCAAGGTGGCGATTTTCAACGCAAGCGCATATCGGCGCATATCAGCGTCCTCCAGGTTAGGGGTACGCATCACATGCTCGCGGCGTCACTTGCGTTTTTGATGCACCGTCTGTGAAGCCGCTGTGTACTCAGTGTGAAGCGGGTATCCACACGCTGGCCACGGCGCCGCCGGCAGCCGCGTTGGCGAGGGTGGCGCGGCCGCCGTGCAGTTCGGCCACCTGTGCCACGAACGGCAGCCCCAAGCCGCTGCTCTTGCGTCCAGTCGAAGGCCTGGGTAGCGAATAGAAACGCTCGAACACCCGCGCCAACGCATAATCCGGTACACCCGGCCCATCGTCGCTGACCGTGATCAGCCATTGGTCGTCGTCACGACACACCGCCAACTCGATACGACCGCCGCGAGGAACGAAGTCCAGGGCGTTGTCCAGCAGGTTGCATAGTGCCTGTTCGAGCAAGAACCGCTCACCATGCACCATGGCTGCGCGTTCAGGCAGCAACGCGACCAGTTCGACATCGGCCACTGTCGCACGCGATTCGCGGGGCCGGATGACAGTCTGCGCCAGACGTCGCAGATCCACCGGCTCCGCATGCTCGAGCGCATCCCGGTTCTCCAGGGCCGCCAGATCCAACAGGCGCTCCACGAGGCGCTGGAGACGATCGCTTTCCGCCTGAATGTTGTCGAGAAACCGCCGCCGGTCTTCCGGGGCGGGCGACTCGCGCAACAGCTCGGCGGCGCCGCGCACGGCGGCCAGAGGGCTTTTCATCTCGTGCGTCAGCGTGTGCACATAGCGCTCCACGTAATCGCGCCCTTCGAGTTCCTTGCGCATGCGCTCCAGAGAGCGCCCCAGGGACTTCAGCTCCGTACCGGGCAATGACGGCAGGGTCACGCGCTGACCGGCGGCCACAGCGCGTGCGTAGCGTGCCAGCTTGCCCAGGCCGGCACTGAACCAGATCGACAACCCCAGGCCCAGCACCAGAGACGCGGCCACCACCAGCACGGCGCCACGGATCAAACTGTCGCGGGTCAATGCCAGGAACGGTTCGACGCTGATGTTCGGTTTGGCGATCGTCAGTACGCCCAGCAAACGGCCGTCATCCGCACGAATCGGGGCCGCAACGTGCATCACTGTAGAGGTCTCGTCATTGGGATCGGTGCGGGTGGTCCTGGCGCCGTACTGCCCGCGCAGCGTCAGGTAGACATCGTTCCAACGCGAGTAATCCGCCCCCTGGTCCAGCCCCTCGGAGTCGAAAATCACCACACCGCTTTCGTCGGTGATGTATATCCGGTAGTTCAAGCGGTCCTTGTTGACCTGGGCAATGACCGCACCGAACTGACGGGCCGCGGCAGCATCCAGTGCGCGGGCGAATATGCCGTCGGCGACGCGTCCGGCGGCCACATCACCGGCCACCAGTTCCGCCAGTAGATTGGCCTGCTCGACCAGCCCTTCCTCCTGCGATTGGCGCAGGCTGGGTTTGACTTGGTTGAGAACCGTGTTGAAGAACAGCAACACAGCAAACCCAGTCATGAGGAAAAAACCCAGGAACAGCCGGACGTTTAGACTCAACGGTCGACGGCCAGGCTGTATCCCAGGCCCCGATGCGTGTGGATGGGGTCGAGGTCGGGGGCGATTTCGCGCAGTTTGGCCCGCAGGCTTCTGACATGGGCATCGACCGTGCGATCAAAGGCCGCGCCGGGATCGACCCACACCTGCGCCATAATCTGTTCGCGGCTCCACACCCTGCCCGGTGCCTGGATCAGCAGTTTGAGCAGTCCGTACTCGTAGCGGGTGAGCGCCAGAGGCCGTCCGCAGAAGTCGATACGGGCGCCCGCCTCGTCCAGGCGGAAGCGACCCGGGGGCAGGCCTGAGAGTACCGGTTCGGTCTGTGTGCGCTTGAGCACCGCCTTGATCCGGGCGACCAATTCGCGCGGGCTGAACGGCTTGGCGACATAGTCGTCGCCGCCAAGCTCCAGCCCCAGGACGCGGTCGATCTCGTCATTGCGTGCGGTGAGAAAGATTACCGGCGTCTCGACGTGCTTGCGCAGGGCCTTGCAGACCTCGAAACCGCTGATGTCCGGCAAGCCCACGTCCAGCACGATGAGATCGGGAGCCAAGCGATCCACCGCGGCGATCGCATCGCGCCCCAATTGCAACCACTCGCCCCGCAAACCCTCAGTGCGCAGGGCGTACATCACCGTATCGGCAATGCCGGCCTCGTCTTCGACGACCAGAATGCACGCTTGTCGCTCCAATGCCGCCCCGCCTCATCCGCGCAAGGCTGGCATCGTACATCAAGCGCCGCGGTTTGCCCGCCGCCGGCCACGTCGTGCCCCCCCTTCGCCGTCCGCACCACCGACACTCTTGGTCGGCGGCAGGGTCACAGCCTCGCTCAAACGTGGGAATGCGTGCGTGCGGTGGGGTAGCGCCATGGCGTCGACGAAATGCTCCTGGAAGCGCGGCTCGATGGCCGTTTCCACCTTCTCCACCTGGCGAACCACATCGACGATCTCGCCGCGGGCCTTCTTATCCAGCAACGCGATACGCGCGCCGGTGCCCGCCGCATTGCCCGCCGAGGTGACACGGGCCAGATCGCAGTCGGGGATCAACCCCAGAACCATGGCGTATTTCACATCGATATGGCTACCGAAAGCGCCGGCCAGGCGGATCTGGTCGACGGTTTCCACGCCCATGCGATCCATCAACAGACGGATACCTGCATACAGGGCGGCCTTGGCGAGCTGGATGGCGCGCACGTCGTTCTGCACGATACGCACCTTGACCTCGCCGTCATGCAGCAAATAGGCAAAGGTGCGGCCGTCGGCATGCACGCGCGGGTTGCGCTCGGCCATGGCACCGTCGACCACGCCGTCCTGGTTGATGACACCGGAGAGGTACATCTCGGCGATGACCTCGATGATGCCCGAACCGCAGATTCCGGTGATGCCGATGTCTTGTATCGACTCGTCGAAGCCCTCGTCGTTCGACCACAGATCGCTGCCGATAACCTTGAAGCGCGGCTCAAGGGTGTCTGGATCGATGCGCACCCGCTCGATGGCTCCGGGGGCGGCACGCTGCCCGCAGGAGATCTGTGCGCCCTCGAAAGCCGGACCCGTGGGGCTGGAGCAGGCCAGCAAACGGTGGCGGTTGCCCAGGACGATCTCCGCATTGGTGCCCACATCCACCAGCAAGGTCATGTCTTCGGTGTAATGCGGCCCCTCCGAGAGGATGACTCCGGCGGTATCGGCACCGACATGGCCGGCGATGCAAGGCAGTACGAAGATACGTGCGTTGGGGTGCACCACCAAATCGAGCTCGGTGGCCCACAAGGTGATGGCCTCGTCGGTCGCCAGCGCGAACGGTGCACCGCCGAGTTCCACCGGGTTAATGCCGAGCAGGAGGTGATGCATGATGGGATTGGCGACGAAAGTGACCTCGAGGATGTCGCGCACCTCGATACCCACCTCACCGGCCACCTCCATGATGAGCTGGTTCAAGGCATCGCGCACAGCTCGGGTCATGTCCGCCTCGCCACCGGGGTTCATCATGATGTACGACACCCGGCTCATGAGGTCTTCGCCGAAGCGGATCTGCGGGTTCATGATGCCGGAGGACGCCACGACCTCGCCGCTGGAGAGATCACACAAGTGGGCGGCAACCGTCGTCGACCCCACATCGACGGCCAACCCATAGACCTTGTCGCGAAACCCCGGCCACACCCCGATGAGCTGGTGGTCGTCGTGCACCGCCACGGTGACCGCCCACCCCTCCTGGCGAAGGGCGGCCTGCAACTCCTGGATGACGCGAACGTCGCAGTGCAGATCGGTCAGCCGCCATTCGAACTCCAGCGCCTCCTTGAGACGACGCAAGTCGCCCGAGGGGTCGTGCATATCCGGTTCCTGAACCTCCACGTAGTACAGGCGCACGACCGGGTCCAGCTCGATGTTGTGCACCTCGGCACGTTTGCGCACGACCTGGCGATGCACCTGGGAGTCGGCCGGCACATCGACGACCACATCGCCGAGAATCTGGGTGGAACAGGACAGGCGCCGCCCCGGTGCCAACCCCCGGTCATTGGCGTACTGGGTCTCCACATCACCGAATTCGCTCAAATGATCGCGGCGGGAGACGACGCCGTGCTTGGCGAACTCGCCCTCGGCCAGCAGGATCTGGCAACGGCCGCAAATGCCGCGCCCGCCGCAGACCGAATCGATATCCACGCCCAATGCCCGCGCGGCCTGCAAGACCGGGGTTCCCAAAGGGAAGCGCCCGCGGCGCCCCGAGGGGGTGAAAACGACCAGCGCATCCTGTCCTGCCATGGTTGTCGCTCGCTTTACCAAGTATTGGATTTATCGATCACAGCCCATCACAAAAACACGACACCCCCTTCGCCAACCTGCGGAGGGGGTGCTGCCCGGGCAGGTCCGGACGCCCGATGAATCAGCCGCCCGAGGGACGGCGGCGGCTGCTGACACGGCGGCCACGGCCTTCGCCACCGTCTTCGGTCGCGGCCGGCGGTTGGCGGTATTTGCGGATCCAGCGCATGCAATCCTTGTCCTGGGCCAGGAGCACGTCGGCACCCATGATGGACGTGACCACCTCCGCGTGCAGCGGGTTGGTGATGGCCGAGGTCATGCCGGCGGCCATCACCATGGACATGAACGAGCCATTGATGCCATTGCGATTGGGCAGGCCGAAGCTGATGTTGGAGGCTCCGCAGGTGGTGTTCACTTTGAGCTCCGTACGCAGGCGATGCACCAGCCCGAACACCTGCCGCCCGGCCTGGGCGACCGCGCCGATGGGCATCACCAGCGGATCGACGACCACGTCACACGGCTTGATGCCGTAGTCCTGGGCACGCTCGACGATCTTTTTGGCCACGGCAAAGCGCACATCGGGGTCTTCCGAAATGCCGGTTTCGTCATTGGAGATCGCCACGACCGCGGCGTCGTACTTCTTGATCAACGGCAACACGACTTCCAGGCGGTCCTCTTCTCCGGTGACGGAGTTTACCAGTGGACGGCCCTTGTACACTGCCAGGCCGGCTTCCAGAGCGGCGACGATGGACGAGTCGATCGCCAGCGGGACATCGGTGATGGACTGCACCAACTGAATGGTCTGGGCCAGGATGGCGGGCTCGTCGGCCAGCGGAATACCGGCATTGACATCCAGCATCTGGGCGCCTGCGGCCACCTGTTCGAGCGCGTCCTTCTCCACGCGGGAGAAATCGCCCGCGGCCATTTCGGCGGCGAGGATGCTGCGACCGGTGGGGTTGATGCGCTCGCCGATGATGACGAAAGGCCGGTTGAAGCCGATGACGACTTCCTTGGTAGCGCTGGCGATGACGGTATCGGTCATTGGACTGCTCTCACTGCGTTTTGGTTTTGATCGCGACCGGGGTACCAAGGCGTGCGGCCTGCCAGTACGCCCGAGCGCTCGATGATTTCGGCGACGGCTTCTTCCTGCCGGTAGGCCATCACATGGACGCCGGCCACACCCGCCATCTCGTGTACCTGCTGGATGATTTCGATGCAGATTTTGCGCCCCTCGAGCTTGGGCTTCTCCGCTTTGCGAACCCGCTCGATGATGTGATCGGGGATATGAACCCCAGGGACGTTGTTGCGCATCCATTCGGCGGTTTTGGCACCGGGTACCGGCCCCACACCAACGATGATGAACACTTTCTGCTCAAGTCCCATGTCGCGCACCCGCTCCATGTAGCGCTTGAACATCTCGATGTCGTAGCAGTACTGGGTCTGCACGAACTGGGCACCGGCAGCGACCTTTTTGGCCAGCCGCAGCGGCCGCCAGTCGTACGGGGGCGCAAAAGGGTTGGCCGCCGCACCAAGAAACACCCGCGGTGCATAGTCGAGCTTGCGTCCGCTCTGGAAGTGCGACTCGTCGCGCATGGTGCGCGCCAGTTCAAGCAGCGACATGCAGTCCAGGTCGAACACTGGCTTGGCCTGTGGGTGGTCGCCCGCCTGCACACCGTCGCCGGTAAGGCACAGGATGTTGGCCACCCCCATCGCCGCGCCGCCGAGGATCTCGCCTTGGATGGCAATACGGTTGCGGTCGCGGCAGGAGATCTGCATGACCGGCGCATAGCCGGCCCGGGTCAGCAGGGCGCATACCGCAACCGAGGACATGTGGCAGTTCGCGCCCGAGCCGTCGGTCGCGTTGATGGCATCGACATAGCCGTCGAACACCCGCGCACGCTTGAAGACTTCCTCGGGGTCGGCGGAGTCAGGCGGCGCCAGCTCGGAGGTGACGGCAAACTTGCCGGAACGAAGAATGCGCTCCAGACGCCCGGGCGAGCTGTGGCCGGGAAGAATGGGCAGCGGATACCCTGGAACCGGCTCGTCTTCGAACTTCATACCCTGCCCTCTTTGATCGCGCGCCGTTCGTCGGCCTTCTGGCGCACTACCCGCAGCCACGAGGAGGTGTCTTTGAGCTGGAAATCCACTGGCTTTTGCACCATCTGGATAGCGACGCCCTTGTGCATGTTCTGGCTGCCGGCCCAGGCCTCCACCCAGACGCAGCGCATCTCGGGCTTGACCTCGCAGTGGCCATTGGCGCGCACACCGCCGCACGGACCGTTGCGTAGGTTCTTGGGGCAGTTCATGGGGCAGGACATGCCGGTGGAGCTCAGGGCACACTGACCGCACATCTTGCAATCGAACAGCAGGCCTTTGACGTTACGCTCGAACAGCGCGACCGGTTTTTCCAGGCGCTCGTAGCCGAGCTTGCGCAACACCGGGTCGAGCGAGACGAACACGCTCTCCATATTCGAATAAAGCCATTCCATCAGGCGGGAATGCCGCACCGACCAGCGCCGAACTGCATACATGACGCTTCACTCTCCATCGACCGTCGTTATCGTGGCCAGGTGTGAACGGCAACACGTCGTCCCCGCCACCCATCGCTTTTCAGTCTGTCGTCCACTCTCAGGCCGGTTCAGCCGGACGCAGTCCTTTTGCTTTGATGATCCGCTCAAGCAGCTCATCGTCGTAAGCCGCCTCCAGGCGCTCGGCCTCGGCCGCGACTTCGGCGTCGAGATCGTCACCGCAATCCCTGGATACGCGCCGCCAGTCTTCCAGATACGCATCGGAGCTGCCTTTCCCGGCGCGCATCGCAGCCCTATCGATTGCGACCTGGAAGCGATCGGACAATTGCACCTTGGCGCTTTCCCGTCCGCGCTTGGCAATGATCTGGGCAGGTATGTCGCGCCAGAATACGGTGATCAGCTTTGCGGCCACGCGGTGTGCTCCCTCGCCTTTGTCACACGGTCCGGCAGCACGCCGTATCCGGTGTCGATACGTTCAAAAGACAACCCGAGACGTTCGGCACAGACCCGGGCGGCGTCGGTCAGTACCGGATCAGCGGTCTGAGCCAGGTAGACGAGCCGGGTGTAGTGCCCGAAGTACATCGGCATGAGTTCGGGATGGCGGTCCAGGCCCAGCCCGCGGACGATCAGCCGGTCGAAATGACGCACCAGGAAATCGGTCAGGTACAGCGTGCCCAGTTCGGCCTCCGCCAGTGCCTCGAAACGCTCCAGGCCAGCAAAAAAGGCGTAGCAATGGGCGCCGGGGAGCCGCTCAACCCCATGGCGGCGCAGCACATCGTCGAGCAGACCGCCGGTCCCGCAATCCGCATACGCGGCGAAGAACCGGCTATGGCCCTGAGCCCGGGCGGACTCGATGGCTGCTTCCATGGCGGCCGGGATTTTCTCCGGCCGGTTGTGCAACTCGGCCGGCAGGCACTGGATTTTGACATCCTGCCAACCGTTGGCCCGGATGATCGCGACCAGCTCCCGAGCGATGGCACCGCAGGCAATGATGACAAGCGGTGCACTGCTCATGGCCGACTCCCTGGGCGGCCGATCAGGCCCGCGCCGCGGCGCGCTTCTTGAAGATGAGTTCCTTGGCCATCTCCACCGCGACGGCGGCATCGCGGCAGTAGGCGTCGGCACCCACGGCCTTGCCGAATGCTTCATTCAGTGGCGCACCGCCCACCAGTACGATGTAGTCGTCGCGGATACCCTTCTCCACCATGGTGTCGATGACCACCTTCATGTACGGCATGGTCGTCGTCAGCAGGGCTGACATGCCGAGGATCTCGGGCTTGTGCTTCTCCAGCGCTTCCAGGTAGTTCTCGACCGGGTTGTTGATGCCGATGTCGATGACCTCGAAGCCGGCGCCTTCCATCATCATGGACACCAGATTCTTGCCGATGTCATGGATGTCACCCTTGACGGTGCCGATGACCATCTTGCCGATGGTCTCCGCGCCGGTCTCGGCCAGCAGCGGACGCAGGATGCCCATGCCGCCCTTCATGGCGTTTGCGGCCATGAGGACTTCAGGGACAAACAGGATGCCGTCGCGGAAATCGACACCGACGATGCGCATGCCCTCGACCAGCGCGTCGCTGAGGACCTTGCTCGGGTCCCAACCGCGCTCGAGCAGGATCCGCGTGCCCTCTTCGATCTCTTCGCGCAGGCCGTTATAGAGATCGTCATGCATCTGTTCGACGAGCTCGTCGTCGTCCAGGGTGCTCAGATCCAACTCGTCGTCGTAATTCTCGTCGGCCATCGCCGTGTCCCCATCATCCAAAGTGGTCTCGCCCGGCCCTTTTGACTGACGCCGGGAGGTGGCACGTAGTTTGAAAACCGGGGGGGTTGGCTGCTAGCGCCGCGGCGACACGACGATTCCCAAACGCGACACCGGGAAAATGCCGTCATGCCGCGACGTTGCGCGCTTTTCAGGGTCGTCGCCGCACCGACAGCGACAGTCGCCGAGGGGTAAACAAGCGGGGCGCGGCGGAGTACGCTTACCGCGCTGTGAAAAACCTGCGCGGCCAGGTTGCACAATACGCATCTCGATTCACTACGGGGTTCAGCCATGAGCGTCACCACCGAAGCCAAACATCAATACATCCTGACCGCGAGCTGCCCGGCCGCGCACCGCCAGGTGTCGACCATCTCCAGCTTCGTGGCCGACCGTGGCGGCTACATCATGGAGCTGAACCAGTTCGACGATACCGAGGCGGGCAACTTCTTTATCCGCCTGGTGTTTCGCAGAGACCCGCAGGGCAGCCCCAGCATCGAGACGATCCGCAAGGAATTCGAACCCATCGCGGCCGAGTTCCGCATGCATCACTGGGGCATCCACGATACGACCCGCCACCCGCGGGTGCTGATCATGGTGTCCAAGTTCGATCATTGCCTCGAGGACCTCCTGTACCGCAAGCGCATGGGCGAACTGCACATGGAGATCCCCGCCATCGTGTCCAACCACCCGGACCTGGCCCCGATCGCCGAACGCAACGGCATCCCCTACATCCACCTGCCGGTGAGCGCGGACACGAAGGCGCAGCAGGAAGCGCGACTGCTTGAGATCATCGAGGAGACACGCACCGACCTCGTGGTGCTTGCGCGCTACATGCAGGTGATGAGCGACACGATGTGCGAGCGGCTGGCTGGCCGTGCCATCAACATTCACCACTCGTTCCTGCCGGGCTTCAAGGGCGCCAAGCCGTATCACCAGGCGCATGTCCGGGGCGTGAAGCTGATCGGCGCGACGGCGCACTATGTCACCGCGGACCTGGACGAAGGCCCGATCATCGAACAGGTCGTCGAGCGGGTCGACCACACCTATCATGCCGAGCATCTGGTGGCCGCCGGACGCGACTCGGAATGCATGGCCCTGGCGCGGGCAGTGCACTACCACATTACACACCGCGTGTTCATCAATGGGCACAAGACGGTGGTATTTCGTTGAGCGTTTTAAGTTTTATGTGTTAAGCGGTTTGGATGGGCCACTGGGCCATGCCTCTAAAACAAGACGATGACACAATCCGACTTCCCCCAAGCTCATGGAACTTAAAACTTAACACTTAAAACTTAAAACTCGCCTTATCAAGGAGTAGCAATGGCCGAAATTATCGACGGCAAGCAGTTCGCGGCGGACTTGCGCAAACGCATGGCATCCGCGGTAGAGACGCTGGTCGGCCAGCATGGTGTCAAACCAGGGCTGGCCGTGGTGCTGGTGGGCGAGGATCCCGCCAGTCAGGTATATGTGCACAACAAGGCCAAGCAAGCGGCCGAAGTGGGCATGAACAGTTTCGAGCATCGCCTGCCGGCGGACACGGACCAAGCCACCTTGATGGCACTGGTGCAGGAGCTGAATGCGGACCCCGTCGTGCACGGGATCCTGGTCCAATTACCGTTGCCCGCCCATCTGGACTCGGAGGCGGTGCTGGATGCCATCGACCCGGCCAAGGATGTCGACGGTTTCCACCCCATCAACGTCGGTCGTCTGGCGGTCGGCAAGAACGCCCTTGTGCCCTGTACGCCGTTGGGCTGTCTTCTGTTGCTGAAAGACAGGCTCGGCTCCCTGGCCGGCCTCAATGCGGTGGTCGTGGGACGTTCGAATATCGTGGGCAAGCCCATGGCGCAGTTGCTGATCAAAGAAAGCGCGACGGTCACGGTGGCACACTCCAAGACCGCCGATCTGCCAGGCGTCTGCCGCAGCGCGGATATCCTGATCGCTGCGGTCGGGCGACCGGAGATGATCCCCGGCGATTGGATCAAGCCCGGTGCAACGGTCATCGATGTGGGCATCAACCGGATCGCCACGCCCGAAGGTAAGAACCGCTTGGTCGGCGATGTGCATTTCGAGTCTGCGGCCAAGGTCGCCGGCGCCATAACCCCCGTCCCCGGCGGCGTGGGCCCGATGACCATCGCCTGCCTGCTGCGCAACACCATCACTGCGGCCTGCGCGATTCACAAGCTGCCCGACCCGATGGCGTAAACGAGCATCCGCGGGGGCTAGGATGAAAGATTCCGCACCGCGGCTGCTGGCTCGTTTGATTCGTCCAGACGCGCGCCCGTACCCGATTCGGGCTGCGCACGGGCGAGACGCCCTGGATGCCATACTGGCCGCCGTGGGCCAGCCCCAGCACGGGCTGCCGGTCATCCAGATCGTCGGCTCGAAAGGCAAGGGTTCCACCGCCTTGATGATCGAGGCCTTGCTGCGGGCCGGCACGGCGCGTGTGGGGACGTTCACCTCCCCACACCTCTCGCGCTGGAGCGAGCGCATCCGACTCGATGGCGTACCCTGCGCGGACACCGTGTTCGCCGATCTACTGCATCGCGTAGAGCGAGTCTGCGATGCCGAACCCGAGGCGACGCGGGGGCTGCGCTTCTTCGATGCCCTCACCGCTGCCGCGCTGGTTCTGTTCCACGAGCAGGGCGTCGACTGGGCAGTCATCGAGGCCGGCCTGGGCGGCGTTCACGATGCCACCGCCGTGGTCACGCCACAGGCTGTGGTGCTTACCACCGTGGAGCGGGAACATACTGCTGAACTGGGTGAGGATCCGGCCGGCATCGCCCGCGAAAAAGCCGGGATACTGCGCAGTGGCGTACCACTGACGCTTGGGCGGCTTAGCGCGGCGGCCCGGAATGCCGCACTGGCCATCGCGCACGAGCGAGGCTGTCCGGTACTCGAGCTTGGTCATGATCTAAACGCCGAACACACCCTCGCCGGCAACGGCCAGACAGTGCGCGTGGCAGGCCCTTGGGGAACCTATCAAGGTGACTCGCCCCTGCTTTTCCCCCATCTGGCGGACACGCTCGTCCTGGCCATGGGCACGCTGTGGCAAGCCGGTTGCCCGATGCCCAACAAGGCGGATCTGGATTCCATACTGCGCACGCTGAGCCTGCCCGCGCGCTGCGAATGGGTCAGCGAGCAGCCGCGCATCATGGTGGATGCCGCACACACCGCGGACTCGTTGCGTTCGACAGTACGAACCCTGGCCGCCGCGGGGCACCCCAATCCCCACCTGCTGCTGGGGTTCAGCGCCGGCAAGCCTCTGCAAGCCCTGCTCGATGTGCTGCCGGCATCGCCGCACATTACGCTGACGCAAGCGGACACAACGCGGTCCGCCACGGTCGATGCACTGGCCGAGGTGTTTCGCGCAAGCGCGCGCTGGCCGCGGATCGAGCCGTGCGGCGATCCCCACCTGGCCCTGGCGCTCGCCCTGGCCGCATTGCCACCGGGGGGTACCTTGCTGGTCACCGGCTCCGTCTACCTGGCGGGCGTTGTTCGCGAGGCGCTCAGCGTGCCGCCACCGGTACCGCCACGCGCGGTCGACTCGGCCCCGAGCTGAAAGCCACCACATTGCCCACGACCACCAGAACAAGTCCGACGACCGCCACGGGCGTCCAGCGATAACCTTCCAGCCAAGTGGACAGGGCCAAGGCCACGACCGGGAACAGCACGGTGGCATACGCCGCCTTCTGGGCACCGATCCGTCCCACCAGCGTCAGGTAAGCCGTGAAGCCGATCACCGAACCGGGTATGGCGAGATAGACCAAAGCACCCAGATACGTGGCATCCAGATCAATCCGCAATGGCGCGCCGCTGACCACAGCCGCAACCATGAGCAGACCGACGCCGTAGCCCATGGCGCGCGCATTGGTCACCCAGGGCGACAGGCCTCGCGCCTGCAGCGTCGTGGACAGCAGGTTACCAAGGGAGAAGCAGTACGTCCCAAGCAACGCCAATGACGTCCCGGCCAGCGTCGGCCACAAACCGCGCTCCAGTTGCATGCCCGGCAGGAACAACCCAGCCAGCCCCAGCATCCCGAGCGCCCCGCCGGTCACCACCCGCGAACGGATCGGCAGCCCCAGGAACAACCTGCCGTTCAAGGCGTTCCACACTGCGGCGGTCGAGAACACCACCGATACCAGACCGCTGGGTATATAGCCGGTCGCCGAGTAAAAGCAGAGAAAATTGATGCCAAACAGGCACAAGCCCTGCAGTGCCAGCAACGGGTGATCACGCCAAGCCGGCGCCTGCCGTCGCGTACCGGCCAGAGACCACAGCCAGATGACCGCAGCGGCGAGCGCGAAGCGATACACGATGGACCAGATCACCGGCACCTCACCCAACTGCAAGGCGATGGCAATCCAAGTGGTGCCCCAGATCAGGACGACAAGGGCGTAGAGGCCGATACTCATTGACGATCACTCGCTGGCTGTTGCGCTTCCCTAGCGTTGCGTGATTGCCGTATCGGCCACTATCGGCAAACTGCGTCGTTGTCAAAATCCTGCGCTTTTTTATCGCAGCCTCACCCGACGGCTGTGGGATCTGCCCGTACACTTCAGCCATGGACGGGCAGAATCAATCTCAGCGTCATGCGCCCCTCGGGGCAAGCAACCAGGTCTTCCAGGCACTGGCCGGTTCAATGCACACCCAACTGTTGCGCCAGAGCGCCGTCGACGATGATCTGGCACTGGCCGTATGGTCGAATCGCGACGATGTGGTGCATTACGCGCCCTCCGGGGCGCACACCCTCAGCCTTTACCTCCATGGCGGTTTCGGGACTTATCGGCGCGATAAACCTCACCGACAAGGTGCACCGGGACGTGTCTGCGTGATGCCGGCGGGGCGCGAGTCGGACTGGGTCGTCCAGGGCGAACACTCGTTTCTGCACCTGTACTTCACGCCCACCTACTATGCCCGTCTTGCCGAGCGGACACTGGATCTGGAGCCGACAATTCTGGAGCCCATCGATCGCTTGTTGATCCTGGAACCCTGGATCGAGCGCGTCGGACGTGAACTCGTCCTGCCGTTGAACTGGAACGAGACGGCCGACCGCCTCGCATTGAGTCAGGCCACCAACCTCCTCCTGGTGCACTTGCTCAGACGCCACAGCCAGCGACGGGACCTGCGCTTTCGCGGCGGCCTGGCCCCCATCGCCCTGCGCCGTGTCGAAGCGTACATCGAGGCGTACCTGGACCGGCCATTGAGTGTTGCGGAACTCGCAGCACAGACGGCATTGAGCGAGTTTCACTTCGCCCGCATGTTTCGCCTGTCCACCGGGCTGTCGCCCCACGAATACGTCCGCGAACGACGGCTTCAGCACGCGAAAACACGGATCGCCGAATCGGACCAGCCTTTGGGCGATATCGCGTTGGCCTGCGGATTCTCCAGCCAAAGCCACTTCGGCCAGAGCTTCCGCCAACGCTTCGGCGTCACACCCGGGGACTACCGGCGCAGCCGGTAACAATCATAGTCGGGGCTGGACTGAAGCCGAGCGAGCCGGGCGGGTCGTGGGCAGACCGTCGGCAGCATGGATGCTGCCGTCGAGCGCACACGGATGTGTTCACAGC